>CAZLAP010000028.1:0-17548 GCA_964557715.1 uncultured Candidatus Saccharibacteria bacterium | reverse complement strand
ATCCCAAGTTAAGGCTAATTGCCTGACATTATTGGGCACATCGGCAACAATTCCGGCAAAAATCAATAACGATACGCCGTTGCCGATACCTTTTTCTGAAATTAATTCTCCCAGCCACATTAAAAAAACCGTTCCGGCAGTAATGGTTAAGATTGAAGTTGCCGTTAGGCTGAGAGAAAGCGGTTCAATTATTCCTTGGCGCTGAAAAAGGTTGAGCATAGCAAAGCTTTGGAGAAGCCCGAAGGGAATTGTCAAAATTCTTCCGTATTGGTTGAATTTTTTCCTTCCCTGCTCTCCTTCTTCTTTGTACAACCTGTTTAAGGCTGGAAAAATCATTGTCAGCAGCTGCATAATAATAACTGCGGTAATATACGGACCAAGGCCCAGCATAACAATTGAAAGATTGTCTAAAGCTCCGCCAGTAAATAAATTCAAAAGTCCGAAAAGCTGATTAGCTTCAAAAAATTCCCGCATTTTTTCGGCTGATATGCTCGGCACCGGAATATTGGCCATCAGTCTAAAAATAGCGAAAATGCCAAGAACGAAAATAACCTTGTTTCTTAATTCGGAAATTTTAAATATTTGAATGATTTTCTCCAACCACATATTGAATAATTTTTAATTTCAAGTCGCGGAAACTTTTTCTTTTTAAATTTTAAGATTTAAGCTTCACCGCACCGTCTGCTTTTTCTATTTCTTTTTTCGCGCTTTCTGAAACACGGCAACCGCTAATTGTTAATTTTTTGCTTATTTTTCCTTTTGACAAAATTTTAACCTTTGGCGCTTTTCCCGATTTTTTTTGGACTAATCCTTTATCAAGAAGAGTCTCAATGTTAACATTTTCTCCGGAATTAAACTTTTTTTCTAAAATCTCCAAATTTAAAATTACGGTTTTTATTTTTCGGCTTTTAGCTCCCGGCCGGTTTCTATATCCTCTTTTTTTCGGATATTTCTTTATTAATTCCCTGATTATCGGCTGAAATTTTCTCCCTGCGCGAGATCTCTGCCCTTTCATGCCTTTGCCGGAATAAGTTCCCTTTTTGCCTCCCCTGCCGATTTTCTTTCTTCTTTTCAGTTTATTGATTTTTTTTAATTCGTGCAATTGCATAAATATTATTAGTTTTTCAGCTTCTTTAAAGCTATTATCGCGGCTTGAGCATTGTTAAGCTTGTTCCCGGTTCTGCCTAAAATCTTGGAGGAAACGTTCTTAATTCCGGCCAAAGTGCAAATAATCCTGACTACGCCGCCAGCCACCAATCCTCTTCCCTTTTTTTGCGGCTTTAAAATAATTTTAGCCGCTCCGAATTTAGCGTAAACTTCATGAAGAATGGTATCTTTCGCCAAAGAAACAGTGATTAAATTTTTTTTAGCCATCCTGGTGGCTTTTTCTATGGCTTGAGCCACGTCCAAACCCTTTGATACGCCGACTCCAACTTTTCCCTGCCTGTTTCCAACAACAACCACTGCCCGGAACCTAAGCCGCTTTCCGCCTGCCGTAACTCGCGTTACCCTCGCCAAATCTAATAATTTTGACTCAAATTCGTCTTTTTTCTCAAATCTTTCTCTTATTAATTTGTTTTCTCGTCTTTGTATTGCCATATTAAAATTTTAAACCTTCTTCTCTCGCGCCGTCTGCCACGGCTTTAACCCTGCCATGGTATTTGAAGCTTCCTTTGTCAAAAATAACCTTTTCAACTTTTAAATTCTTTGCTTTTTTGGCAATTAGCTTGCCCACTTCTCTGGCTTTGTCTGATTTTTTCCCTTGGTTTTTTTTAAACTCAAAATCGCCGACAGCTGCAATTGTTTTGCCGCTTTGATCATTAACAAGCTGAGCGTAAATATGCCTTGCCGACCTGAAAACGCAAAGTCTCGGCCTGTCAGCGGTTCCAATAATTTTTGCCCTGATTCTTTTATGGCGTTTAAGCCGCTTTTGCTGTTTTATTTTAACATCCATCGGATTATTTGGCAGTTACTATTTTTTTACCCACTTTTCTTCTGATTTTTTCTCCGGCATATTTAATCCCTTTTCCTTTATAAGGTTCTGCCGGCCTTGTTTTTCTTATGATTGAAGAAAATTGCCCTACTTCTTGCTTGTCAATTCCGGAAACAGTAATAATGTTTTTTTCCAAAGAAACTTTTATGCCTTCGGGAATTTTCAATTTTACCGGATGGCTGAAACCCACATAAAGAATCAATTCATTCCCGGAAACTTCTCCCTTGTAACCGATTCCTTCTATTTCCAATTTTTTCTCAAAACCAGCAGTAATCCCTTCCACCATATTGGCAATCAGCATTCTGGTTAAACCCCACAAAGCCTTTGTTTCTTTCAACTTTTCTTTTCCTGGTTGGGGAAAAACTAAAATTCTTCCGTCTTTTTTTTCAATTTTAATTTCAGGCCTGAATTCTCTTGAATTTTCACCTTTAGTGCCTTTAATCTCAACCTTGTTTCCTTCAATTTTAACTTCCACATTATCCGGTATTAAAATAGGTTTTTTGCCTACGCGTGACATAAATTAAAATTTACCAAATTTCGCAGATTATTTCTCCTCCGACTTTTTGCTTTCTTGCTTCCTTGTCGGTAATTATCCCTCCTTTGGAAGCAGAAATAATTGCCATTCCATAACCATCTTTAATTTTTTTTATCCGGCTTGAATCAAGATAAACTCTTCTGCCCGGTTTAGAAATAATTTTTAAACCCGATATTGCCGGAGTTTTATCATTGTATTTTAAAACAATTTCAATGGTTTTTTTCGCTTTCCTGCCCTTTTTTTCAGCTTTTTCAATAAAGCCGTTTTTTTCTAAAATTTTGGCAACTTCATATTTTAAATTAGAAAAAGGCACCTCTGTCGTTAAATGGGCAACAGCCTGAGCGTTTTTTATTTTATTTAACATATCGGCTAATGGATACATAATTGAATTTTTACCATGATGATTTCTTAACGCCGGGGATAAGACCTTGGTTGGCAAGCTCGCGAAAACATATCCGGCAAAGTCCGAATTTTCTCATATAACCTCTTTTTCTGCCGCATTTAAAACAGCGCCTGACTACCCGGCTTTTATATTTGGGCTTTTTCTGCGATTTTGCTATTTGGGATTTTTTAGCCATCTGTTTGGTATAAAATTATTTTTTAATCGGAAATCCGAGCAAT
This sequence comes from uncultured Candidatus Saccharibacteria bacterium, assembly GCA_964557715.1. GTDB lineage: Bacteria > Patescibacteriota > Minisyncoccia > Minisyncoccales > RBG-13-42-11 > CAZLAP01. The sequence goes on along the minus strand of CAZLAP010000028.1, from coordinate 14,399 downwards.
TTTAACAATTCCAACCCTTCTTCTTTGCTTTTTGCGCTTGTTACTATTGTTATTTCCAAACCAAAGATGTTTCTTGCCTTTTCCGGCAGAACTTCCGGAAAGGCTATATGTTCTTTAATGGCAAGAGTTAAATTGCCCTGCCCGTCAACTGACTTGGGAGAAATTCCTTTAAAATCTCTTGTTCGCGGCAAAGTAAGATGAATAAGCCTTTCCAAAAAATCTGTCATTTTCCCGCCTCTTAAATTTACTTTAGCGCCGATTGGCATGCCTTGGCGAATTTTAAAGCTTGAAATGGCTTTTTTAGCGCATGTTTTTATTGCCTTTTGGCCGGAAATTAAACTAAGCTCCTCTAAAATAAAATCCGCAATCTTTTTCTGCTCGTCGCTCTTCCCTCCAGCTTTACTGATTATTGCCCTGCCATAACCGGTGTTTAGCGTCACTTTTTCTATTTTGGGCACAGCCATTTTATTTTTATAGCCAAATTTCTTCATCATGACCGGTATTGCTTCTTTTTTATATTTTTCCATTAATCTTATCATAAAAAACTTAATCTTTTAAAATTTAAACTTTAGAAATTATCATATTTCTCCTCCGCATTTTTTGCATATTCTGTATTTTTTTCCTTCAGCAATTTTATAGCCAACCCTTGTCGCCTTGCCGCATTTGGAACAAATTAATTTTGCATTAGAAGCAGAAATAAGCCCGGGCAGAGTGACAATTTGGCCTTTTTCTCCTGATCTTTTCGGCTTGCGATGTTTTTTTCTTAAATTAATCCCTTCCACCATTATTCTGTTTTCTTTTGGAAAAACCTGCAAAATCTTGCCGCTTTTTTCCCTGTCTTTTCCGGAAATTATTAAAACTGTATCGCCTTTTTTTATACGCATACTATATTATCTCTGAAGCTAAATTGGCTATCTTGTCAAAACCTTTTTCCTTTATCTCCCTCGGTAACGGACCAATAATTCTCCCGCCTTTCGGATCCTTGGTCTTCCCTTCCAGAATAACTGCCGCGTTGTCGTCAAATTTGATATAAGTGCCGTCTTGCCTGCGGAAATTTTTCTTTTGCCGCACTATAACCGCCCTGACTACATCGTGTTTTTTAACAATTCTCCTCGGTTCAGCGTCCTTAACAGCAGCCACAATAACATCGCCGATTTGAGCAAACCGTTTTCTGGTGCCGCCCAAAACATGGAAACACTGGATCATTTTTGCTCCGGTATTATCTATAACTTTTAACATTGTTTTTGGTTGAACCATAATAACTGAATTTTTAATTTCTAATTTTATATTTTCTTTATTACTCTCCATTTCTTCTCTTTGCTGATCGGCCTGCATTCTTCAATAATAACCTTGTCTCCTATCTTGCCCTCACCTTTTTCGTCATGAGCTTTATAATTTTTGTGCATTTTCAGCCTTTTTTTGTATTTGGCATGCTCTTTAATCCGTTCAATTTTGACCACAACGGTTTTTTGCATTTTATCTGAAATAATTGTTCCGGTTAATTTCTTTTTTGGCATATAATTATTTGGCAAGTTTTGCGGAGCGAGATGAAGATTTGTCTTCATCGCTTCTTTTTATTATGGTTAATATTCTGGCAATATTTTTTTTGATTTCGCGCACTTCTCTGACATTTTTAACTTTTCCGGCTGCCAAATCAAAGCGCAATTGTTTTAATTTTTCCCGATTGTCTGTCAAAATCTTCTGAATTTCCTCTTTTGTTTTTTTTCTAAATTCTTTTATCATCAAATTTTTACGAAGTAAAAATGCAGATAAAGATGAAGGCTTGCCCTTCATCGCATGTCTACCTTTTAACAAATTTTGTTTTTATGGGCAATTTGGAGGCAGCTTTTCTGAAGGCGCTTTTAGCTATTTCTTCTTTTATTCCATCTAATTCAAAAATAATTCTGCCGGGCCTTATTGGAAAAGCATAATGATCAACCGAACCTTTTCCTCCGCCCATTGGAACTTCTGTGCCTTTTTTTGTTATCGGTTTATCGGGAAAAATCCTAATCCAAAGCTTTCCTCCTTTTTTGAGATATCTGATAATCGCTCTCCGGCCGGCCTCAATTTGCCTTGCTGAAATCCAACAATCGCTTAAAGACATCAAGCCGAAAGAGCCGAAAGAAAGATTGGCGCCTCGAGACTCCAAACCTTTTGACCTTCCCTTTTGCCACTTTCGGTGTTTGACTTTTTTAGGCATTAATATGGACATATTTTGCAAAAAGCTACTCAAATTTCTCGCCCTTGTAAATCCAAACCTTTATTCCTATTGTGCCGTATGTACAATAAGCCGTATTTTCGGCAAAATCAATATCAGCTCTCAGAGTCTGGCGGGGCAATCTTCCTTTCTGAAGCCATTCTCTTCTGGCAATTTCAGAACCGTCCAGTCTGCCGGATATTTCAATTCTTGCTCCCTTTACCTGCCTGGAAAGCATAATCCTGTCAAGAGCCTGCTTCAAAACTCTTCTGAATCTTATTCTTTTTTCAATCTGCTGGGCAATGTATTGAGCGGTCAGCATAGCGGAAGACCAAACGCCTCTAATTTCTCTAATTTCAATTTTGACTTCTTTTTTAGATTCTTTATTGGGTTTAAGTATTTTATTTTCCAATTTTTTCTTCAGCTCTTCAACTCCGCTTCCCCCCCTGCCTATAATCAGACCCGGTTTGGCAGTAAAAATAATTATGTTCAACTTGCCGAGAAATCTTTCAATTTCAATTTTCTCCACTCCTAATTTTCCGATTTTCTGATTCAAAAACTCCCTGATTTTAAAATCTTCTTCTAAGTATTTGGCAAAATTTTTTTTATTTAGCCAGCGAGAATCCCAATTGGCTAAATTTTTCAACCTGTATGCTTTTGGATGAACTTTATGGGTCATATAATTAAAATGCCTTGCGTCTGAATATTCTTTTAATTCCTTTTTCAGATTTCGGTTTAACCGTCTTTAATTCCGGCTTCGGCTTTTCCGTTTTTATCTTTTCTGTTTTTTTATTTTTTTCTTCCGGGCGCTGAAAAGATTGCTTGTCCTTCGCTATTGCTTTAGTTTTTGCTTTTTTAACTTTTTTAAAGCTTTTCAAAACAATGGCAATGTGGGAAGTCTTTTTCTGTATCTCATAAGCTTGACCTCGGGCGCGAGGACGCCATCTTTTTAATTTGGGGCCCTCGTTCACGATAATTCTATAAATAAACAAACTGTCTGAATCCAATTGAAAATTATTTTTAGCGTTGGCAACAGCTTGATTTAAAAGTTTCAGCATAGGCAACGAACCCTTTTTTACGGCAAAATTCAAGGCAGTCTGCGCCTCCTTAACCTTTTTTCCTCTGATTAAATCAGCCAGCAGGCGAACTTTTCTGGGAGCTATCCTTAAATAATTTAATTTTGCTGAAACTTCCATAAAGTAAAATAAAACTTATCTCGCCATCTAACGACTCTTATGTTTTTGCCGCTCCTTTTTCGGCTGACTTTGACTCTAATTCTCTTTGCATTTTTCCGCCGTGCCTGCCGAATTTAGTGGTTGGAGAAAATTCACCAAGCTTGTGACCGACCATATTTTCATTTACTTTCACGGTAATGAATTCCTTTCCATTATAAACTCCGAAAGTAAAACCGATCATTTCAGGCACAATGGTTGACCTTCTTGACCAAGTTTTTACAATTTCCTCTCCGTCAGGCTTTAATCTTTTGATTTTTTCTAATAATTTATCGTCCACAAACGGACCCTTTTTTAAACTTCTGGGCATATTATTTTTTCTTTAGTTTTCTTTTGATTATCAGTTTGTCTGTCCATTTCTTTTTTCTTGTCTTGACCCCGAGAGCCGGCTTGCCCCACGGAGTTTTCGGATGTTTCAAACCGATTGAAGACCTTCCTTCTCCTCCTCCATGAGGATGATCCGGAGGATTCATTGCCGAGCCTCTGACCTGAGGTCTCCTGCCTTTTAATCTTACGCTTCCTGCTTTTTTTATCTTAACAAATTTATGTTCAGGAAAAGAAACTTGTCCTATTGAAGCATAGCAATCTCCGAAAACTTTTTTTGTTTCGGAAGAAGGAAAAACCAAATGAGTATATTTTCCTTCTTGAGCCGCGACCTTAGCCGAAGTTCCGGCACCTCTTGCCAGCTTCCCTCCTTTGTCCGGTTCAATTTCAATATTGTAAACCTGAGTGCCTACCGGAATATTTTTTAACTTCATTCTGTTTCCTGTTTTTATTTCGGTTTTTTCCGAACAAATCAGCTTATCGCCTACTTTTAAACGGTCAGGACAAATTTGATAACTTTTCTCTCCATCTTCGTACTCTAAAAGACAAATAAAGGAAGTTCTGTTTGGATCGTATTCAATTGATTTAACCAAGGCCGGCATATTAATTTTTTTCTGAGCAAAGTCAATAATTCTGTAGAGCTTTCTCGCGCCGCCTCCCCTATGACGAATTGTGATACGGCCGGAACGCGCCCGGCCAGCATTTTTTTTCAGAGATAGAAGTAGTTTTTTTTCCGGCTTTTTTTTATTTAGCAATTTCATAATATTATTAACGCGGCAATATTTCAATCTTCTGCCCTTTTTTTATTTTAACAATAGCCTTTTTATAACCTGGTTTTATTCCTTTAATTTTGCCGAGTCTCCTTTTTTTTCTATGGACGTTGATAATTCTTACTGAAACCACATCAACTCCGAAATCGCTTTCCACTGCTTTTTTTATTTCTGCTTTATTGGCTTTGGAAAAAACCCTGAAAGAATACTGATTTTTTTCCGCCAAATCCGAAGCTTTTTCAGTAACGTGAGGAGTTTTCAAAATCAAATAGCTTTGGCTGATTCTTCTTTTCTTCTTGCTTTCGGAAATTTCAGCTTTATGCGGTTTTTCAACCTTGCTTTCTTTAGGTTTTTTTTCAGCAACAATTTTTGCCGGTTTCTTTTTCAAAAAATTTATTAAACTCATAATGGAAATTTTCTCGCTATTTTAATGTCTTTGCCGCCTGTATCGCCTCTTTCATCATTATTAAGCATTTAAATGAAAGCAAATCTAAGGCGTTTAAGCTCTTAGCTTCCATAACTTTTAATCTGGAAATATTTTTAGCGGCAACAACTATATTTTTTTCAGTTTTAGGCAAAATAATCAAGCAGCTTTTTTCTTTAATAGGCAATTTTCTTATAATTTGAGATAAGGCTTTAGTTTTTGACGAAGGCAAATTTAATTTATCTAAGACTATAATTAAATTATTTTTCGCTTTTTCGGATAAAACCATAAGCAAGGCTTTTCTTTTCATCTTTTTATTTATCTTTTTTTTAAAAACCTTGTCTTTCGTCGGACCAAAAGTTACGCCGCCTCCCCGCCATAAAGGCGAGCGGCGCGAACCGTGCCTGGCCCTGCCCGTTCCTTTTTGACGCCAAGGCTTTCTGCCTCCGCCTCTAACTTCTCCCCTGTCTTTTGCTTTAGCAACAGCCTTTCTGCGATTCGCCATTTGTGAAACCGCCACCTGATAAACCAAATCAGATTTCAGTTCTGCGCCAAATATTTCTTTAGGCAATACCATTGTTCCGACTTCCTTTCCTTCTTGATTGTAAACATTAGCTTTCATAGTTTTAATGTTATCCTCTTATTTCCAAAAGCGTTCCTCTGGCTCCGGGCACCGCTCCTTTCACCGCCAAAATATTGTTTTCTTTATCAACTTTTATTACTTCTAAATTTTTAATTGTTGTTCTTTCAGAGCCGGTCCTGCCGGGCATTTTCCTTCCTTTGATAACTCTTTCGGGGAAAGAAGAGCCAACCGAACCCAAAGTTCTTTGTTCGTGTTTTACGCCATGGGTGGCGTTTCTTCCGGAAAATCCCCACCTCTTTACTGCTCCCTGAAAACCCTTTCCTTTGGAAATTCCTGAAATTTTTACCTTATCCCCCTCTTTAAAAACACTGACGTCTACTACCGAGCCAACATTAGTTGGCGAAGGTGAAGATGAAACTTTAGCTTCATCGACTACCGAGCCAACATTAGCCTTCTCAACAACTCTAAATTCTCTGACAAACTTAAATTCTTTTCCTTTTTCTGTTTTTTTTATTTTTTTTGTTTTTTTAATAAAACCGATCTGAAAAGCTTCGTAGCCGTCTTTGTCCTTCTTCTTGATTTGACTAATATAACAAGGCCCTGCTTCAATCAAAGTTGCGGGAACTGCTTTTCCGTCTTTCTGTCCGTCAAAAATCTGGCTCATCCCTATTTTTTTTCCTAATATGAATTTCACTGATTTGAAAGCTTGCATTTATGCGACCGGATATCGGTTTCAGGCAAGCCTGTATCTTTAAAATTACGAATGAAAAACTGGGCACTAGCCCAGCCTTCAATAAGACTAGTTTAACGTTTGTAAATTTAATCTATTTGGAAATAAACTTCCATAATTAATTATTTTTTTACATTTTTATCTCAATATCCACTCCGGCCGGCAAATTCAAATTCATTAAAGAATCAATCAACTTTTGGTTGGAATTCAATATGTCAATCAATCTTTTGTGAACTCTCATTTCAAACTGCTCCCTTGCGTCCTTATGAACGAAAGTGGACCGATTCACCGTATATTTATGAATTTCAGTGGGCAAAGGAACAGGACCTGTTATTTCGGCCCCGCTTCTCAAACTTACTTCAATAATCTGTCGAGCGGAACTGTCAATCACTTTATGGTCAAAAGCTCGCAGCTTAATTCTAATCTTGGGCCTTGCCTCTTCTTGTGTCTCGGTAATTTTCTTTTTCGGCATCTTGTTCGTTATTTAATGATTTTAGTAACCACTCCGGCTCCCACGGTCTTTCCTCCTTCCCTAATAGCAAATCTTTGTTTTTCTTCCATGGCAATCGGCGCCATTAACTTCACTTTTAAGTTTACCGTGTCGCCGGGCATAACCATCTCTGTTCCTTCGGGCAAAGTTACATCGCCAGTTACATCTGTCGTTCTAAAATAAAGCTGAGGCTTATAGCCTGTAAAGAAAGGCGTATGGCGACCCCCTTCTTCTTTGGTTAGAATATAAACTTCTCCTTCAAATTCAGTATGAGGAGTAATGCTTCCGGGTTTGGCTAAAACCTGTCCTCTTTCAACTTCTTCTTTTTTCAAGCCGCGGAGCAGTATTCCAACATTGTCTCCGGCTCTGCCTTCGTCCAGCATCTTATTGAACATTTCAACACTGACAGCAATCGTTTTTGCAGTTGGCTTAATCCCAACCAATTCCACTTCTTCGTTTGGCTTGATGATTCCGCGTTCAATCCTGCCCGTAGCAACTGTTCCTCTGCCAGCTATGGAAAAAACGTCCTCAATAGCCATTAAAAAAGGTTTGTCTGTTTCCCTGGCAGGCTCCGGCACATGCTCGTCTATGGCTTTAACCAATTCTAAAATAGGCATTACTGCTTCATCTTCAACAGAATTAGCTTCCAAAGCCTTTAAGGCAGAACCCTTAATTATCGGGGTTTCGTCTCCCGGAAAACCGTATTTTTTCAATAATTCCCTTATTTCCGATTCAACCAGAGAAATCATTTCCGGATCATCAACCATATCGCACTTATTTAAGAACACAACGATTGAAGGCAAACCAACCTGTCTGGCCAAAAGAATATGCTCTCTTGTTTGAGGCATAGGTCCGTCAGGCGCTGAAACGACTAAAATCGCTCCATCCATTTGAGCTGCGCCTGTAATCATATTCTTGATGTAATCGGCATGGCCGGGACAATCAATCCAGGCATAATGCCTTTTTTCCGATTCAAACTCAACGTGAGTAACATTAATAGTCAACCCTCTGGCTTTTTCCTCAGGAGCTGAATCAATTTGCTCTATTGATCTTTCTGTTGCTTTTAACCCTGCCAATTTCTGAGCATTAAGAACAGCGGCGGTTAAAGTTGTCTTTCCATGGTCAACGTGACCAATGGAACCAATATTAAGATGAGGTTTTTCTCTTAAAAATTTTTCTTTTTCTGCCATAATTTTTTTTGAAAGATGAGAACTTTTTCTCATCCTTATTTTCGCTTTTCTCCAAAAAGCTTCTTTTTAATTAATTTTTTAACTGACCTTTTGTTTTTTGAAATTAATAATAAAATTATAACTGTTTAAAAAAAAATGTCAATAAAGAATATTCAAATCACCTTCTTTTTCCTTCAATAATTTCCTGGGCTATATTGCCTGAAACTTCTTCGTAGACCAAGCTTCCATTCTATAATTATGTTTATGCGGAAGCGCAGGTGTAGAAGAAGTTTCACCTTCTTTTTCCTTCAATAATTTCCTGGGCTATATTGCCTGAAACTTCTTCGTACCTCTCAAATTCCATAGTAAATGTTCCTCTGCCTTCTGTCAACGAACGCAACGAGGTCGCATAGCCGAACATTTCCGCTAAAGGTATTTTAGCATCAACCACCTTCATTTGCAATCTGTCTTTTGTTTCTTCAATCCTTCCTCTTCTTGCCGATAAATCCCCGATAACGTCGCCGAAAAATTCTGAAGGAATAACCACTTCCAATTTCATAATCGGCTCCAATAATATCGGCTTTGCTTTTTTTACCGCTTCCTGAAAAGCCATTGAACCCGCGATTTTGAAAGCCATTTCCGAAGAATCAACCTCATGAAAAGAACCGTCAAAAAGAGTACAAACCAAATCCACCATTGGATAGCCGGCCAATACGCCTTTATCCATCGCTTCTTTTGCTCCTTTTTCAACAGCCGGAATAAATTCTTTGGGAATAACTCCTCCTTTTATTTCATCAATAAATTCAAACCCTTCTCCTCTTTCCTTTGGCTCTACTTTTAATAAAACATGGCCGTACTGTCCCCTGCCGCCGGATTGTCTGATATATTTTCCTTCAGCCTCAGCCGCGTCTTTAATCGTTTCTTTATAAGCAACTTGCGGCCTGCCAATGTTTGCCTCTACTTTGAACTCTCTTTTGAGCCTGTCGGCAATAATTTCCAAATGCAGCTCTCCCATGCCGGAAATGATTGTTTCTGAAGTTTCCAAATCGCCCTTGACCCGGAAAGTCGGGTCTTCATCCATTAGCCTTTTCAAAGCATTGCCCATTTTTTCCTGGTCTGCTTTTGTTTTAGGTTCAATTCTGATTGAAATAACCGGCTCGGGAAAAGAAATCTCTTCAAGCACAATCGGATAATTTTCATCGCAAAAAGTATGGCCAGTGGAAGTATTTTTCAATCCGACCGTAGCCGCAATATCTCCGGCAAAAACTTCTTCCACCTCCTCTCTCTCTGCGGAATGTATTCTTAATATGCGGCCGATTCTTTCTTTTTCGCCGGTTGTCGTGTTTAAAACATAAGAGCCTCGCTTCAAAGAACCGGAATAAACCCTAAAATAAGTCAAGGTGCCGACATAAGGATCAGTGGCGATTTTAAAGGCCAAAGCTGAAAAAGGCTTGTTGTCCAAAGGCTCTCTGCTGATAGTTTCTCCTGTTTTCGGATCTATGCCCTGCACCGGCGGAAGATCCGTCGGGCTTGGAAGATAAGAAACCACCCCGTCCAGCATTAATTGAACTCCTTTGTTTTTTAAAGCCGAGCCGCAAAAAACAGGTATAAGCTTATAATCAATAGTTGATTTTCTTAAAGATTTTTTTAATTCTTCAACGCTTATGCTCTGGCCAGCCAAATATTTCTCTAAAAGAGTTTCGTCCTCCCCGGCTATTTTTTCAACCAACCTTTCCCTCCATTCTTTAGCTTTGGCTGATAAATCTTGGGGAATTTCTTCCGTTTTTACGATTTGGCCAAAATCGCCTTCAAAAAAAACCGCTTTCATTTCCAGCAAATCAACAACTCCCTTAAGTTTCTCTTCTTCTCCTATCGGCAGTTGCAAAGCAATGGCAGAAGGAGAAAGCTTCTGCCAAATTGACTCCAAGCTTCTTTCAAAAGAAGCTCCCATTCTGTCCAACTTATTGATGAAACAAATTCTGGGGACATTAAACTTGTCCGCTTGTCGCCAGACTGTTTCGGATTGAGGCTCCACTCCTGAAACGCCGTCAAAAACAACCACTGCTCCATCTAACACGCGCAAAGACCTTTGCACCTCAACGGTAAAATCAATATGGCCCGGAGTGTCAATAATGTTAATTCTATATTCGTTCTTTTTTTCATTAGACAGAAAAGAAGGAGTCCAGAAGCAAGTTGTGGCAGCCGAAGTGATGGTAATACCTCTCTCTCTTTCCTGAGCCATCCAATCCATAATAGCTTTGCCGTCGTGAACTTCACCGATTTTATGCGAAATTCCGGTATAAAAAAGTATCCGTTCGCTGACGGTTGTTTTTCCGGCATCAATATGGGCGATAATTCCTATGTCTCTGTATTTTTCTATTGGATATTTACGCATAAGCCTTAAATTCCTAATATCTAATTTCTAAACAATTTTTAATAATTTAATTTTAAAAACATTATTATTTTAAGCGAAACAACAAAGTTTTAAAGTAACTTTCGCAGGCAGGCAAAGAAAATAAATTCTCTTCTTCACCCTTCGCTATCGCTTGAGTGAGCGAGCATGGTTTCGCGCGAAGCGCGAATCGCTCACCGAGAATATAGATAATTCCGAGTCGCTGGACGAAGGAACTATCGGTACTTTTAAACTCAGTTGTCAAACAAACATTACCAGGCAAAATGCGCAAAAGCACGATTTGCTTCCGCCATTCTATGAGTATCTTCTTTCTTTTTCACGGCAGAACCTTCGTTTTTTGCCGCTAAAATTAATTCTTCGGCCAGTTTCTCCTTCATCGGCTTGCCTTTTTTATTTTTAGCGGCCTGAATTATCCAGCGCATGGCTAAGGTCACCATCCTGTCTCCCCTGACTTCGCGAGGCACCTGGTAAGTTGCGCCGCCAACCCTTTTAGACTTTACTTCCAACAACGGAGAAGCGTTCTTTATAGCTTTTTCAAAAACTTCGATCGGCTCCTGCTTGGTCTTTTCTTTGATAACGCCAAAAGCGCCGTAAACGTTTTTCTTGGCTACGGTTTTTTTTCCTTTTTTCATTACCTGATTAATAAGTTTCTGAACCAGCACATTGTCGTAAACCACATCCGGCTGTATTTCTCTTTTTAATTTTTTTTTGCCTCTCATAATGCTTTGGGTTTTTATTTTTCCTTTTTGCTGCCGTATTTGCTTCTTTGTTTTTTACGCCCCTCCACTCCTCCGGTGTCTAAAACGCCTCTGACAATATGGTATCTTACTCCGGGCAAGTCTTTTACTCTTCCGCCTCTGATCAAAACCACTGAATGCTCCTGCAAATTATGACCTTCGCCGGGTATATAAGCCGTAACCTCCATTCCATTGGTCAAACGCACTCTGGCAACTTTTCTCAAAGCGGAATTAGGTTTTTTAGGAGTAACGGTAAAAACCTTGATACAGACGCCTCTTTTAAGAGGAGAAAAAGAGTTTTTCGGCCTGTTTTTCAAAACATTAAAATCAAAAGATAAAGCGGGCGCTGTTGGCCGCTTTTTTGTTTTTTTTCTTCCTTTTTTTATTAATTGTTGAATTGTCGGACACATAAATTTAACGCAAATTTATTTCGCAAAAATTCGGTTTTCAGATTAGCATGCTTTAAATCAAAAGGCAAGAGGCTCGCCTGTTATTAGATAAAAAAGCGCTGTTACGCCAATAAATATCCAGCGCAAAGCAAAAAATATAAAAAAAAGCAGAATGAAAATTCCGAATTGGCGTAAAAATAATTTAACGCCGGCAAACCATTTTTCAGGCAAAAAAGCAAAAAGAATATGAGAACCGTCTAAAGGAGGAACAGGAATTAGGTTGAAAATGGCCAATATAAGATTTAAAGCCACAATAATGCTGAAAACAGCCAAAAAAGAAGCTGGCAAAGGAAAAAATCTGATAGCCAGACCGAAAATCAGAGCTATTAAAAGATTAGCCGCCGGTCCGGCTGCAGATACTTTGGCTTCGTCAATTTTAGGATTTTTAAAGTTATAAGAATTGACCGGGACCGGCTTTGCCCAACCGAATAAAACCGGACTTTTAAGGATAATTAAAAAAAGCGGCACAATAAACGAACCGAAAACGTCTAAATGCTTTATTGGATTTAAAGTAAGCCTACCAGATAGTTTGGCAGTAGGATCGCCCAGTAAATTAGCCGCGCTGCCGTGAGCAACCTCATGGATGATTACTGAAAATAAAAGAATGGCGATTAAAAATAAATATTCCATAAAACTTTCTTAAAAATTATACATAAACTATAACACACTCTTGAAAGAATTAAAAATCTTTGTTAGTATTATAACATTATGAAACAGTGCGCTATCTGCGGAAAAAAATCAATGATGGTTTGGCGAAGGGTAAGATTTAGAGCTGAAAAATATAATCCAACCGTCAAAAAAAGAAAACAGCCCAACTTGCAATGGGTAAAATTGTCTTCGGGAAAAAGAGTAAAAGCTTGCGCCAAATGCATTAAGGCGTTAAACAAGAAAAAATAACTCTCGGGGCATGGTGTAACTAGATAACATTTGCGCATGGGGTGCGTAAGATTCCCGGGGCAGATCCGGGTGCCCCGACCAAAACAAAAATCCGCCTTTTGGCGGGTTTTTGTCGGTCCCGGCTTATAGAAAGTTGTTCTCGGAAAAAACTCCAAGTGGGAATCTTAGTTCGCTGCCACGGCAGCAAAATCATTTCAGATTCCCTGTAAGAACTTTTGTACCAGAACTAACTAAAAAGCCGGAACCAATTTCATTATACATCCGACGAAGGAGGAGTGTCAACGACGACTGAGGAAGGATGCGAAGGAGGAGTGTCAACGACGATTGGGCACAATTGTGCTTCCTCGGAGGAAGCACAATTGTGCCCAATTATAAATCTAAAATATCGCTGATTTGCTTTATTAAAGAAACAACAACCGGCGGCGGAAGCAAGCTGAAAGACGATTTTCCTTCATCATCCAAAACCAACCAGGGCTTTTCTTTGACAATCGCTTTTTTCTCCCTGCTATTCCATTTATAATAGTATTCCGGCGTAATCTCGTAATCGTCAACAAAATTTGAAGCGGATTTTTTTGGAACGGAATTCCTTAAAAGAACTTTTGGAATGCCGTAAAGTGAAAGCGCTTGATTTATTAATTTTTCGTCTTTTTCCAATCTTGCCTTAATCGGCTTGATGCCCAATTCATCCCCTTCCTTGCGGACCATTTTAATTTCTCTGCATTGCGGATTATCGCAAAGCAAATAAAATTCTTTCTTTTTTGAATCGTAGCCGATCTTTGAAGTCGGCAATAATTTCAAATTTCTGGAAGTTTGGCATTCAGGACAAATCAATCTGTATTTTATTCTTTCGTCAATTATGCTTTCGGGCACGTTAATCAAAACGAAAAAATCAGAGTCCTCTCTGTAGCCGATTAAATCCCTGAAAAACAAAGTAAAATTTATCTGGTCCAGTCCCCTGGGAAAACCGTCAATAAAAACGGTTTTTTTCTTTCTTTTGCCGATTTCCTTTTTTACCAAAGCCAAAATCAGTTCAGTGGGCAACAAGGTCTTGGTGCTTCTTTTTTCCAGCAAAGAAACCAGTTCTTTAACGGAAGACCAGCCCCGATAATTCTTTTCCAGGAAAAGAGCAAGCTCTTTTTTCTTTTTCTCGTCTTTTAGTTCTCTGTCAGTATTCCGAATCATATCGCCTATGGAAAAATGCTCAACTTTTTCGGGCGCAACAATCTCAGCGAACATTTTAGAATAAGTCCCCTTTCCTGAGTTCTTTTTACCCAAAAGATAAGCTATGAAAGTGTTTCCTTTCTCAAAATACTCTCTTAATTTTTTTATTTCCTTCCCTGCCTTGAAATTAAAATACTTTTCCCTTTCTTTCGGGTCATTCAAATTGAATTCTTTTTTGCTGCCCGCTATTTTAGTTTTGAATAATGGAAACTGCATATTATGTTTTAAAAATTTAAAACACTTAGACTTTCTCCGTTGCCGGCGATTTTAATATCTCCTTGACTGTCTGTCCTCAAAACATTTATACCATATTTTGCCAAAGTGTCCAAAGTTTCCTGATGCGGATGGCCGTATCTGTTATCTTTGCCGCTGGAAATTACAGCAATTTGAGGGGAAACCCGGCTGATAAATTCTTCAGCTGACGATGTTTTGCTGCCGTGATGGCCAACTTGCAACACATCAGAGCTTATATTTGCTCCGGCTTTTAACAATTCAATTTCGACAGCCTTAAAAGCGTCTCCGGTAAATAAAAAAGAATTATTCCCAAAAACCAATTTGGCTACGATCGAGGTATTGTCAATATTATCTGCTTCCTTGCCTTCAAGGTTTTCAAAAGGATAAAGCAGTTCAATTACCGCTCCCGAGCCGCTGATTTTCCAGCCAGCTTGAGCGATGTAAATGTCGGCTTTTTCATCTTTGATTTTTCTCCGCCACTCCGCACATAAAGCGCTGTCGTAAAAAACGCCTGTCCAAAAAATATTTT
>CAZLAP010000027.1:0-9155 GCA_964557715.1 uncultured Candidatus Saccharibacteria bacterium | reverse complement strand
GCTTTTCCTGCGCAGGCCTTCTGGCTAATTTATCAACTAACTCTTTTCCTCTTTCCTGCCAGGGCTTATCTTTGCCCAAAACCGGCTTAGCGATAATCTGAAGCCAAAACTGCTCGCCAGGCCCTAAAGTGCTTAATCCTTCCAAAAGGTCTGATAAAGGATCAATTCTTTTTTCCTCTTCTTTTTCCGATTCCGTTTCAAATTGCCGGTAAGTCTTGAGCGGAAGAAGTTCGTCTTTCGTATTAATAAAATCAACTCCCCAGATATCCCAGTCTTTGTTGGGAATGTCTTGCGGAACGTTTTTGGCATAATCTTCCACCTCAAGTATCTCAGCTTCCGGATACTGCGAATAAATGTTTGATTCAATCAGTTTTCGGAATATTTCCGGAGTTCTTATGTAAAAATGTATTTTCCCTTCAATGCTGACTATTTCAAAAGACAAACCCAGCTGAAAAACTCCTTCAAACCATTTTTCTCGCCAAGTGGGAATATCATGAGTGCCGTGAAAACCAGTGAAAATCTGATCCATGGCTTTAATCGGCTTAATCGTATCTTTCGGTATTTTTATTTCCAGCAAGATCCTTTTTTTCGTACTATCCCATTTTTTCATAAGATAAAAACGGTAAAGGTATCTTGCCGAAGGCCAAAGTAAAAAAGGTAAAAGAACCCACCACCAGTTTTGAAGAATTCGCAGAAAACTGGTTAAAAAGGGGTAAAAAAATGATAAATCAAAAGTCATTTTTTTAAGCTTCTCTGGTTGTGTAACGCCCTTCAGTATTTTTTAAAAAATATTTTTTATTGCCTAAATTTAAAAAAACGGTGTTTTCCTTGACCATTCTTTTCTCCAAGGTTTTTTTAAGAATTTCTTCCCTGCTCAACGGCTTGTTGGTATTTTTAAGAATTTTTGAGATTACGTCTTTTACCGTGCCGTCTTCATATCCCCATTCTCTAAGAGCGTAAGTCCCGCGGCCTATCAAAACAAAGCGGGGATCTTTTATCAGTTCGTTATGAACGGTTTGCGAATAAGGCAAGCCGATAAATTGGGCTACATTGGAAAAATGAAGAGGTTTTTGCTCTTTTTTAAAAATTAAGTACGCTTTATCCTTGATTCTCCTGGGATTAATTTCAGGCCATTCCTTTATTCCATAAAAACCTTCCGAATTTCTTTGAATTTTTTTAGAAACTTCCAAATAAGAAATCAAGGCTTCCGGAGAAAAAGAAAACAAATCATTTACTTCTTTTAATTTTAACGGTTTGTTAATTTCATTGAGCTTACTGTGAAGAGAATTAACGGTTTCCCAAGCCAAAGTCCAAAATTTTAAATCTGTAGTCCACAGAGAATAAAAATCTTTTGTTTCTCCCAATCTTTCAAAATCTTCTCCCAAATTCAGCAAGAAATAAATTTCCCGCTGAAACTTTTTGCCTCCCAACTCGTCTAAAAGCAAATCTTCTTTTTTCAAATTCCCTCTTTTTCCCAAGTAGTCTTTGAAATATTTAAAAACCTTCTGCTGTTTTTTTATTTCAGGCTTTAAATTCAAAAAACTGGCCTGTTCAATCTGACGAACCCTTTCCCTGGTAATGCCAAGACTTCTGCCGATTGATTCCAAAGTTTCTTTTTTTGCCCCCAAGCCAAATCTGCGCAAAATAATTTCTTTTTGCTTTAAAGACAAAGGCTCTAAAATTTTGGAACAAGTTTTCTTATAATTGAAATTTGCCATTGTTATTTTTTAACATTTTACAACCACTTTGTCAACCACCAAGCTTCCATTCATAATCCGTAATAAATATGGAAGCGAAGGTGAAGGTGAAGATGAGAAGGAACTTCTCATCGCCTGCGAATCCAAGCAACCAGCAAGGGACCGGCTAACAGCAAAGAAGAATATGTTCCGCAAACAATGCCCATAATAAGCATCAAGGCAAAGTATTTTAACGTTTCTCCGCCGAAGAAAAATACTGCCACTAAAACAAAAAGCGTAGTCAGGGAAGTATTAAGGGAACGGCTTAATGTCTGATTTAAAGAAATATTGACAGTATCCTGGTAATCTTTCCCTGTTTTTTTTAATAAATTTTCCCTGATCCTGTCAAAAACCACTACCGTATTATTGATAGAATAGCCCAAAACCGTTAAAAGGGCGACAATAACGGGTATGGTGATTTGGATATCGTAAAATTTACCCAAAACAGCAAAAACTCCAATAGGAATCAAGGCGTCGTGAGACAAAGCGATTAATGAAGCCAAGCCGTACTGCCAAGACTTTGCCGGAAAGTTAAGTTTTCTAAAGGCAAAGGCAATATAAAGCAGAATTGCCAGCAGCGATAAAATAATAACTATTCCTGTTTTTTCTTTTAATTCCCTGCCGATAACCGGACCTATTGACTCAAAACGAAGCTCTTCCGGTTCATCTCCCCCTTTTCTTAATTTTTCAAGAATTTCCTGCCTAATTTCTTCGTTAATCTCTTTCATTCTCAAAATCAGCCCTTTTTCATCTGTCGGCTGGATTGTGAGCTCTCCCAAATCCAAACCGGATAATTCCTCTCTGATTGTCTGAGCCAAGGGCCTTTCATTCCTGTATTCCACCTCAAGAATGCTTCCTCCGGTAAAATCAATCCCGAAATTCAAACCAAAGGCAATTAAAACAGCCAGACTTCCGGCAATCAGCAAAAAGGAAAAAACAAAATAAACTTTTTGATATTTTAAAAAATTAATATTCATATTATTAAAGCCACAATATTTTTATTTTTTCAAATTTCGTTTGAGCAAAACATTTCAAAAAGTTCTTGGTAACAAGAATAGCGGAAAACATACTGATTAAAAGGCCCAAGCTTAAAGTCAAAGCAAAGCCTTTTATAAAACTCGTTCCAAAGCTGAATAAGATAAGGGCAACGATTAAAGTGGTAATATTGCCGTCTCTGATTGAAGGCCAAGCCCGGCTAAAACCGTCTTTTATGCTTTGCGAAAGGCTCTTCCCCTCTTTTAATTCTTCCCTCATTCTTGAAAAAATCAAAACATTGGCGTCAACAGCCATGCCAACCGAGAGAATAAAACCTCCTATTCCTGCCAAAGTTAAAGTAACAGGTATCAGCTTAAAAACGGATAAAACTAAGGCAACATAAATAATTAAAGAAAAAGAAGCTAAAAATCCGGGCAACCTGTAAAAAATAATCATAAATAAAATTACGGCTAAAAACCCGAAAATTCCGGCTTGAAGAGATTTTTCTAAAGAAATCGCGCCCAAAGTCGGACCGACTGTCTGCTGGGAAATTATGGTAATGGGCACCGGCAAAGCTCCGGCGCTTAAATTTCTGGCCAAAGACCTGGCTTCTTCTATGGTGAAATCGCCGCTGATTTGAGCCTTGCCGCCGGTAATCTTATTTTGAACAACAGGCGTAGAAATAGGCATATCGTCAATATATATGGCCAAAACCTTGCCGATATTTTTTTCAGTCAATTCTTCAAAAAACTCTGCTCCTTCGTCGTTAAACTCAAGCAAAACCAAAGGCGTGCGCACAGTCTGGTCAAAGCCCAACTCGGCTTTTTTCAAATATCTGCCGGTCAAAGAAGTTGATTTAAAATTAGGGTCTTCAAAGGCCAAATACCAATCAGGCACTTCCATAATCTCCTCCATATCTTTGTCTTTAACCTCCTCGTATTTATCAAGAATCATCTGTCTTTCTTCTTCGCCCCTTTCTTCTTTGAATTCAAGATAAGGAGTTTCTCCGATCATCTTGATTGCTTCGGCCGAATCTTTCACGCCGGCCAATTCCACAATCAAGCGGTATTCTTCGCCTTTTTCCTGAATTTGAACCACTGGCTCCTGGACGCCGAAAAGATTAACCCTTCTTTCAATCACGTCTCTCAAGCCCTGCATTGAAGACCTGTGTTCTTCTTTGCCAACATTAGACAAATCTGCCTCATAAACCAAATGAGTGCCGCCTTGCAAATCCAATCCGAGCCTGAAAGGAATATCGGGAATGAACTTTAAATTTAAAAACTGAGGATAAACCAAATTGGCGGCTAAAAAAGCCAAAACAAAAATAAAAAAAACTGTTAAGTAAATTTTCCGTTTTTCCATATTTTTTAATCTTACATCTTAAAAGCCGGCGAGTAAAGCGGAGGCAATGCCGACTAAAAATATTCCGTCAAAAACGCCAGCGCCGCCGATTGATAAAAACCCGCCGTATTTTTGAGCTTTTCTTAAATTTAAAATATCGGCTCCGATTAAAACGCCCAGAGTTCCCGCAATAAAAGCTGTGGGCGCGGCAAAGCCAGGCGCCAAAATTAAGGCAAAAACAGCTGAAAATACCGGGGGAATCAAAACCGGCATTGAAATGCCAACTCCGGGCACAACCCTGGCCAAAAGTTTGGATATTATTGCCATTAAAAAAACGGCTATTAAAATCGGCTTAAGCTCAAATCCTTCCAACCAAGTCAAATATAAAAAATAACAGGAAAGTAAAATCGGTATTACTGCTCCGCCCAGATTCACGGCCAGTCCCTGAATTTTTAATTTTGGAGCGCGCCATAAGCCGAAAAATCTTTTTTCTTCGGCATAGATTAACTTTTTCCTGCCCAGTGGAATATTGACAGCAGAACCTATTAAAATTGCCAAAAGCAGAAAAATGGTTGTTCCGGAAGAAATGCCCAGGCTTTCAAAACCAATGCTGATAATATGAAAATAACCCAAAACAAGCAAAACCGGTAAAAACAAGGTAAAAAGAACGAAAATTAAACAGCCAATCGGCAAAAAAAGCATTGATTTAAATTTCTTAATTGTTAAAAAAATTTGAAATTACAACGAAGGCAAAAAAATGTTTAACATTTTAATCCAAAATCTCAAGAAATAAAACCAATATATCCTATCATCGGCTGAATTTCTTTTGGTTTGTCCCTGCGAAAAGAAAAATAGTTTTCTTTATCGCAATAAGTGCATATTCCGCTGTCAGCAATATTTTCTTCCAAAATGCCGCCTTGTTTTAATTGAAGTTTGGCAATGCCCGGCAAATCAATGTAAATTTTTTCATTTCTCTCTAAAATGAATTTTGGATAATTTTTGTATTTTATCTTATCATCCGGACTAATCTCAAAATGGCACTTGCCGATGCCCGGGCTGATGCCGGCCAGAATATCCCGTGAAGACGAACCGAAATCGCAAATCATAACTTCAAGCGTATTTTTTACCACTCCGCTAAGCAGGCTTCGCCAGCCCGAATGAGCAATGCCCGCAACCTGTTTTACCGGGTCGCAAAAATAGAGCAAAAAACAGTCCGCGCCAGTTGCCGAAACAAACAATTTCTTCCCATTGGCAACCAAGCTGTCCGCTCCCTGAATCATTTTCCCTCCGGATTCCTTTCCGACTTTTTCAACTTTGGCGCCATGAATCAAATCAGCGGTAACTACCCGTTCTGGATCTATCCCTATTTTTCTGAAATAAGCCTCCCGATTGCCCTTTTGAGTGTGCCGGTTCATTGAACCGTCCTGCCGGGTTGAAAATCCGTATTTTATATTGCGGCATTCTTCAAATTGAGGAAAAATAATTGACATATTCTTATTTCCCGCAGCACCTTTTGTATTTAATTGGTTTCCCTCTAGAGTCTTTTTTACCGCAAGGACAAGGATCATTCCTGCCTACTTTTTCCTTTTTAACCTTGCCGAATTGCTGTTGCGCTTGCTGCGTCTGCTGAGGCTGTTCCGCCAAGCTTACCTTTAAAATAGTGTTGGCAATGCCGTGTTCTATTCTGGCTAAAAATTCCTGGAACATCTTATGGCCTTCTGCTTTGTATTCAACCAAAGGATCTTTTTGGCCGTAAGCTCTTAATCTGACAGAATCCCTTAAATAATCCATTCCTTCCAAATGCTCCAGCCAATGCGCGTCCAAAATTCTCAAACAAACTATTTTTTCAACCTGCCTCATTTTTTCCGAACCCAATTCTTTTTCTTTTTTTTCATAATCCTCTTCCTTATAATTGTGCTTTTTCAGCATTTCCAGAATCTGCGGCTTAAGATTGTTTTCATCCGCTTTTTCCAATATTTCCCTTCTTTTCTTGTAAAAAATCTCCCTGTGCTTGTTCATTACGTCGTCATAATCCAAAATATGCTTTCTTAAATCAAAATTCATCCCTTCAATTTTCGCCTGGGCAGATTCAATGGCTCCGGAAATCATATTGGCTTGAATGGACTGGTCTTCCGGAATTTTCAAGGTAGTCATCAGGGATTTTATCCTGTCTGAGGCGAAAATTCTCATTAAATCGTCTTCCAAGGAAATGAAAAACTGGGCTGAACCGGGATCTCCCTGCCTGCCCGTTCTCCCTCTCAGCTGGTTGTCAATCCTTCTGGCTTCATGTCTTTCAGTGCCGATAACATGCAGGCCTCCGACTCCGCGAACCTTGTCAGCTTCCTCTGTCAACGGCGGATTGCCTCCCAAAATTATGTCAACACCCCTGCCGGCCATATTGGTGGCTATGGTCACCTGCTTCCATTTTCCGGCCTGAGCGATAATCTGTCCTTCTTTCTCGTGCTGTTTTGCGTTTAAAATCTGGAAAGCAATTCCTTCTTTTCCCAGTAATTTGCCAAGGTATTCGTTTTTTTCAATTGAAGTGGTGCCAACCAGAATCGGCTGGCCTGATTGATGCCTTTCTTTTATCTCTTTTACCACTGCCTTGAATTCTCCCTCTGTTGTCTTGTAAATTCTGTCCGGCAAATCCTTTCTTATCAGCGGCTTGTTTGTCGGAATAACGATAACTTCCAGCTTGTAAACCTTGTCAAATTCTTCCGCCGAAGTAGCGGCTGTGCCGGTCATTCCTGCCAGCTTCTTATACATCCTGAAATAATTCTGGAAAGTGATCGAAGCCAAAGTCAAAGATTCCGGATTAACGTAAACGCCTTCCTTGGCCTCAATCGCCTGGTGAAGGCCGGCTGACCATCTTCTGCCCGGCATCAGCCTGCCGGTAAATTCGTCAACAATTATAATCTCACCGTCTTTTACGACGTAATCCCTGTCTTTTTTAAACAAAACCTCTGCCCGCAAAGCCTGCTCCAGATAGCGCAGATATTTCATTCCTTTTTCTTCGTAAATGTTTTCCAAACCCAGTATTTTTTCAACCCTATTAATGCCTGATTCGGTCAAGGTAACTGCTTTCATTTTTTCATCTATCTGATAATCGTTTTTTGAGTCAAGCTTGGGAATAATTTTGGCGAATTCCTGATAGAACTTTGAGCTTTCCATATCGGGCGCGGAAATAATCAAAGGAGTCCTGGCTTCGTCAATCAAAATGGAATCCACTTCGTCAACAACGGCAAAATTATGCCCTCTTTGCGACTGCTGAGACAAATCATAAGCCATATTGTCCCGCAAATAATCAAACCCGAACTCATTATTGGTGCCGTAAGTTATGTCAGCCTCGTAAGCTTCTTTTCTGGAACAAGGCTTTAAGTATTTTTCAATTACCTTAAATCCGCCGACTTCGTCCCTTTCCTTATCCAGCTGTTCCTGTTCGCTGACATAGGCCGGGTCATAAATAAAAGCGGCGTCATGCACGATGCAGCCGGCGGAGAGACCCAAAGCATAATATATCTGTCCCATCCAAACAGTGTCTCTTTTGGTTAAGTAGTCGTTCACCGTTACCAAATGGCAGCCTTTTCCCTCCAAAGCGTTCAAATACAAAGAAAGAGTGGCGGCCAATGTTTTTCCTTCGCCGGTTTTCATTTCAGCGATTTTTCCCTGATGCAAAGCGATTCCGCCGATAAGCTGAACGTCAAAATGGCGCTGGCTTAAAGTTCTTTTAGCGGCTTCCCTGACCAAAGCAAAAGCTTCGGGCAAAATATCGTCCAAAGTTTGGCCCTTAGTTAGCTTTTCTTTTAATTGCCGGGTTTTTTCTTTCAGCTCTTCATCGGAAAAACCTTCAAATTCTTTTTCCAAAGAATTTATTTTTTCAACAACCGGCTTCAGTTTTTTTAAATATTTCTCGTTGGCATCGCCGAAGATTTTATTGATTATTGACATAATGCTTCTACATTTTACACTTTTTTCTAAAAAATAAAAAGGAAACCATCATTAGATAATTTCCCGTTTTTATATCTTTAAAATCTTTAACAGCACTGATCGTTCAAAGAGGCATATCCCTTAAATTACATTTTAGCTTAAGTTTCTTGGTAAAACCTGGGAAGCAAAATGAATTTCTGGAGAATAATATTTTGTTTTTAACTTTAATTTTTTGAATTTTTTGTTGATTTTTTCAAAGGTGAAACTGTTAAAATTAATCTTTTTTGAACCAAAAGAAAAAGTGTGTTCGTCAAAAGGAAAATCGTTAACAAAAGCCTTGTGCACTTTTAAAAAAGGAAACGTTTTTGACAAATCCTTTCTCACTTTTTTAGCAAAAGATTCTTTTAACTGACCGCTCTGAAAACTGGCAATTCCATCCTCTTTTAAGGCATTAAAAATATCTTTATAAAATTTAATATTCCAACAAAATTTAGCAACCGGAGTAGGATCGGTTAAATCCTCAATTATAATATCAAAAAAATTACTGTACTTTTTAATAAATAAAAGAGCGTCTTCGTGAAAAATCTTCAATCTTTTATCTTTAAAAACCCCTTTTAAAGAAGATTGGAAATACTTCTTTGAAACTTCAGTCACTTTCTTGTCAATATCAACTAAAAAAACTTCTTTTACCGGATGTTTAAACACTTCTCTTAAAGCTGGACCGTCTCCTCCTCCAATAATCAAAACGTTTTTTGGTTTTAAATGACAAAGCAAAGCAGGATGAACAAGCATTTCATGATAAATATGTTCGTATCTGGTTGTAAATTGAACCATGCCGTCCAAAACCAATACTCTGCCTAATTCTTTTGTGTCAAAAACTTCAATTTTTTGATACTTGCTTTTACTCGAATAAACTTTTTTTTCAATAACAAAACCCCAACTAGAAGTTTTTGGCTCTTCGGGAAAAAAATCTTCAAAAAACCACTCCTTGTTAAAAAGAAATTTCTTAATCATTTTATTTCTCCTCTTCTTATTCTTTTAATTTCAAGTTTTTTTGGTTTAAATTCTTTCTTTAAATACTGCAAAGCTTTTTCCTGTTTCGCCGAATTTCCACAAGTAAAAATATCAATTGCTATATAGCCTATCTCCGGCCAAGTATGGATTGCAATATGGGAC
>CAZLAP010000026.1:0-8598 GCA_964557715.1 uncultured Candidatus Saccharibacteria bacterium | reverse complement strand
GCAAAAAAATGATGATGGTAGTTTCAGTTTTACCATATCAATGGACGATCCGCGGTCTACGCTCGTAGCAAACGATCTCGGTATTTTTCCAAAATCAGACTGGCGTATTAAGGAAGAATGGGTTTGATCTAAAGCAAAAACAACGACTTTTTCCGGTCGCTGTTTTTGTTTTTTTACTCAGCCAGCAGTGTTAGAATTTTATCTTTATAAACTATTCTTGATCTTAAATTTCCAAGCAGTTCTCGTTTTTCTGAAACCGATCCTTCTTTCAGAATATATTTTGCGTAATTTCGTATATCAGTATCCTCGGTATTTTTTATCTTATCAGTGCTGCCCAATACCGACCTTTGAAATATATTAAACCTTGCGATTTCATCTTCCAATTTTTGTCTCATGCCGAGTTCATTGATATTCCTGACGAAGACGCCAGGAAGCTGGAAACAGTGGGCGATGCCGTAGAATATATTCGCCGCCAAGTTTTCGGCAATCACCAGCAGTATTTATTTTCTTTTTCTTCTCCGAAAACATAGTTTTTTTACAACGCGTTTGGCAAATGCGCTTGAAATGTATTATCTCAAGCGCATTTTTTTTCAATTGAAAAACCAACCGAATTAAGTTATGATTAAATAGATTTTCTTATGGATGTAAAAAAATTACCAAAGCAATACGATTATCTTAACGTAGAAAAAAAATGGCGTAAGTTTTGGGAAAAAGAAAAAATTTTCCATTTTTCAGATAAAAGCGAGTCTCCGCTTTATGCGGTGGACACGCCTCCGCCTTATGTGTCTGCCGACCATTTGCACATAGGCCATATTATGTCGTATGCGCAGGCTGAATTTATTGTCAGGTACAAGCGCATGCGCGGTTTTAATGTTTTTTATCCTATGGGTTTTGACGACAACGGTTTGCCTACGGAAAGGTTTGTTGAAAGAAAATACAAGATTGACAAGACGAAAACAACAAAATCAGAATTCATCAAAATCTGCCTTAAAGAAACCAAAACAGGCTCGCAAACCTATAAGAAGCTTTGGGACAGTTTGGGCATTTCGGTTGATTGGACAAAAACTTACAGCACTATCAGCCCGCTTGCCACAAAAATTTCCCAGTGGTCATTAATAGATCTGTATAAGAAAAAGGCGCTATACAGGAGCGAAGCGCCTGTTTTATGGTGTCCTTTCTGCCGAACAGCCATTGCTCAGGCAGATTTAGAGGATAAGGAAGAAAATTCAAAAATAAACTATATTAATTTTTTAAGCAATAATGAAAAACTCGTTATTGCCACAACGCGTCCCGAACTTCTGCCCGCTTGCGTTGCTTTGTACGCAAATCCAAATGACAAAAGATATAAAAAACTTATCGGCAAAAAAGCTGTTGTGCCTTTGTTTGATTACGAAGTTCCGATATTAGCCAGCGAAAAAGTGGATATGGAATTCGGCACAGGCTTAATGATGGTTTGCACTTGGGGGGATAAGGACGACTTGGAAAAATGGCAGAGCGATAAGCTTGAAACAAGAGCGCTGCTTAGCGAAGACGGACGGCTCAACGAGCTTGGCAGCAAGTATCAGGGGTTAAAGATAAGCGAAGCAAGGCTAAAAATTATTTCCGAGCTTCAAAAAAAAGGTTGTCTGATAAAACAAGAAAACATTGTCCATACTTTGAACGTTCATGAGCGCTGCGGCACGCCGACTGAATTTATCTTAAGCAAGCAGTGGTTTATTAAGATAGCCGGTTTGAAGAATGCTTGGCTTGACTGCGGCAGAAAACTGAATTGGTATCCTGAATCCAGGCAGCAAGATTACGAACTGTGGGTTAATTCCATCAAATGGGACTGGTGTATTTCCAGGCAGCGATATTACGGAGTGCCTTTTCCGATTTGGTACTGTGAAAAATGCGCTGAGCCGATTTTTGCCGAAGAAAAAAACCTGCCGGTAAATCCGGCTGAAGACAAGCCGTCTGTTTCATCCTGCCCGAAATGCGGGCAAAAAAAGTTTGTTCCCGAGAACGACGTTATGGACACCTGGGCGACTTCTTCCTGTACCCCTTTGATAATTAAGGAGCTTGTTAAAAATAAGAAAACAAAAGAAAAGGTGTTTCCGGCAACTTTACGGCCCAATGCTTTTGAAATCATCAGAACTTGGGATTTTTATACAATAGTTAAAAGCTATTATCATTTCAACGGCTTGCCATTTGAGAATGTGATGATTTCAGGGCACGGTTTGGACGAATATGGCAGAAAGATTTCAAAACGTTCCAATAATTATATTCCTTCGGAAAAACTTCTTGATGAATACGGAGCAGACGCTGTCCGTTATTGGGCCACTGGCGCAGCTTTGGGACAAAATCTCCGTTTTAACGTTCAAGAGGTTAAGAAAGGAAAGAAAACAGCAACCAAGCTTTGGAATGTCGGCAGGTTAATTTTAATGAATTTGGGCGATTATGAAATAACGGAAACTTGTGATGATTTGGATTTTGCCGATGTCTGGATTATTCAAGAACTGAACAAATCCGTTAAAAAAGTCAGTTTTGCTTTTGACAATTACGCTTACGCTCAAGCTAAAAACGAAATTGACCAGCTATTCTGGTCAAAATTCGCCGACTATTATTTGGAATTTATCAAATATCGCTTTGCCGGCAATGACGAAAAATCAAAAAAAGCGGCCAGATTTGCAATGACAAAAACATTTCTCTTTATTTTGAAAATGTACGCGCCGATCCTGCCGTTTGTTACGGAAGAATTATACCAGCTTGTTTATAAAAAGAGCGATGGCAGAAAAAGCATTCATATCTCTGCTTGGCCGGATGAAATTGAAATAAAAACCGATAAAGATGTTTCAGATTTCAATCAAGTCATTGCAGCCATAGACGAAATAAGAAAATTCAAGTCTGAAAACGGCATGTCTTTGGGCTTTGAGCTTGAAGAATATGAATTGAAAGCCAAGATTGACAAGAGCAAATACGCTGATTTTATTAAAAACGCT
This sequence comes from uncultured Candidatus Saccharibacteria bacterium, assembly GCA_964557715.1. GTDB lineage: Bacteria > Patescibacteriota > Minisyncoccia > Minisyncoccales > RBG-13-42-11 > CAZLAP01. Next base: position 5,620 of record CAZLAP010000026.1, on the reverse strand, counting down.
GCCAAGGTTAAGTCGCTAAAATAAATCAAAGGTCTTGAAAATATTCGCAAATTTTTATTTAATAACATTATGAAAAACAAAAAACTTGCCTTAACAATTTTGCCGGAAAAACTGGCTATTTGCCATTTTGAAAAAAATGCTCCTTTTCCCGATTGGGCGCTGAAGGAAAGCGCTTTTTCTTCCGTTACCAGAACGAATGACGAACTTTCAGTTGTTTTTCCTCAAGATAAAGTTCCGGCAGGCGTTTTAGCGGAAAAAAATTGGAGAGCCTTCAAGACCATTGGCTTGAATGTTTTTTCAATCGGCGTTATTGCCGCCCTGTCAAAGCCGCTGGCTGAAGCAGGAATAAGCATATTCAATGTTTCAACTTATGAAACTGATTACCTGCTGATTGAGGAAAAAAACCTTGAAAGAGCTAAAAAAATCTTAAGCGCATTTTGCAGCGTCAAAGAGAAGTAAAACAATATGGCTTTTCGCAATATTTCTCAAATTTTAATTGATTGGTTTTTGGCCCACGGCATTAAAATTGTTCTGATTTTAATTGTTTCTTATTTTATCGGCAGATTCGGCAAGGGCTTTATCAGGAGGGCGATTGTCAGGGGAGTCAAAAATGGAGAAAAAGAAGCGATTGAGAAAAGGCAGAAAACTTTAATCAGGATTTTCAGCGGCATTTTAAAGGCTTTGGTTTGGCTGGTGGCGATAATGATGATTGTTTCGGAATTGGGAATAAATATCGGCCCTATTTTAGCCGGCGCAGGCATATTAGGCATAGCAATAGGTTTTGGCGCCCAGTATCTGATTAGGGATTTTTTATCCGGGCTTTTTATAATTCTTGAAAATCAATATCGGATAGGGGATGTTGTTTGCTTGGATAATACTTGTGGTTTGGTTGAGGATGTAGGTTTAAGAAAAACCATTCTTCGCGATTTGGACGGCGTTGTTCATCATATCCCCAACGGAGAGGTTAAAAAAGTTTCCAACTTATCAAAAGATTTTGCCAGGATAAACCTTAACATAGGCATAGCTTATAAGGAAAATCTGGACAAAGTCATTAAAATAGTGAACAAAGTCGGCAAAGCTTTGGCAGAGGACCCTGATTGGAAACATTTAATAAAAAAACCGCCCCAGTTCTTAAGGGTGGATAATTTTAGCGATTCAGCGGTTGTAATCAAAATATTAGGCGAAACAAAACCTTTAAAGCAGTGGGATGTGGCCGGGGAGTTGAGAAAAAGGATTAAAATTGCTTTTGACAAAGAAGGCATTGAAATTCCTTTTCCTCAGATGTCGGTCTGGCCCAGGGGAAAATTTTAAAATAATATGTTTTCTTCTCCTATAGAGGAAATTAAAAACCGGCTGGACATAGTTGAGGTTATCGGCTCTTATATAAAACTGCAAAAAGCGGGAGTGAATTACCGCGCTCTTTGCCCTTTTCATTCGGAAAAAAAGCCTTCTTTTTTTGTTTCGCCTTCGCGCCAAATCTGGCATTGTTTCGGCGGTTGCGGAATCGGCGGGGATATTTTTAAATTCGTGATGCAGATTGAAGGCGTTGAATTCGGCGACGCCTTAAGGATTTTAGCCCAAAAAGCAGGGGTTGAGCTCAAGCGGCAGACGTCCGAATACAAAGAATGGCAAAGTGAAAGGCAGCGCCTTTACGAAATTTGCGAATTGGCTGCCAAATTTTTTGAAAAACAGCTTGAAGAAAGCAAGACCGGAAAAGAAGCGAGAAAATATCTTGTTTCCCGAGGCATTAAAAATGAAAGCATAAAAAAATGGAGAATAGGCTATGCGCCGGATGTTTGGCAGGGGCTGGCCAATTTTCTAAATTCCAGAGGATACCAGGACGAAGAAATTAAAAAAGCCGGCTTGGGTTTGTCTTCGGAAAAAGGCTCTTTTTACGACAGGTTCAGAGGAAGAATCATTTTTCCGATTTTTGACCTTAATTCGCAGATAATAGGCTTTGGCGGCAGGGTTTTCAAAGATAAAGACAATAAGGAAATTGCCAAGTATGTTAATACGCCCCAAACCGTACTTTATGACAAAAGCCGCACTTTGTACGGTTTGGACAAGGCGAAAATAGAAATCAGGAAAAAAGATTTTTGCATTTTAGTGGAGGGATATATTGACTTGATAATGGCATTCCAGGCAGGCTTTGAAAACGTGGTGGCCACTTCCGGCACCGCTTTGACCTCTTTTCAGCTGAAGATATTAAAGCGATATTCGGATAATTTGCTGACAGCTTTTGATATGGATGTGGCTGGCGATGCAGCCACCAAAAGAGGCATTGATTTGGCCCAGCTTCACGGTTTTAACGTCAAAGTCGTTGTTTTACCCCAGGATTTTGATCCGGCTGAGCTTATTTTTAAGAGTTCTGAGCAATGGGAAGAAAAAATAAAAGAGGCAAAATCAATTATGGACTTTTATTTTGAATCTACTTTGGCCAAGTTTGACAAGGAAACTCCTGACGGAAAAAGGGAAATCGCCAAAGCGCTCCTGCCGGCCATAAAAAGAATTCCCAATAAAATAGTTCAATCTCACTGGATTGGCGAGCTGGCGAAAAAATTAAAAACAAGGGAAGATAATATTGAAGAAGAATTAAAAAAAATTAAGCTTGAAGGCCAGTCGGAATTGCTGGGCATAGAGCGGGAGGAAATAAAAAACCTGCCGGCAAAAACAAGAAAAGAGCTGTTGGAAGAGAGGCTGGTCATTTTAATTTTAAAATCTCCCCAAAACATAAATATTGTTGAAAAAGAAGATTTGGAAAAACTTTCCGAACCAATTAAAGACATATTAAGAAAGCTTAAAAAGAAAAATTCTATTAATTCCGATTTTTTTAATTATCTTTCTTTGAAAGCCGATATAGAAGAAATAGAAGAAGGGGAAATTGCAGCTGAGATCCAATGCTGTTTAAAGGAAATTTTGACAATTGAAATTAAAGATAAATTAAATCAAATTTCCCAGGAAATAAAAAAGGCGGAGGAGGAAAAAAATTGGAAAAAGGTTGAGGAATTAACCAAAGAGTTTAACCAATTATGCCGAAAATAAAAAAGAAAAGAACCGTTTCCAAAAAGAAAAAAAAGGCAGGGTTGAGGAAAAAAGTAAAATTTGCCAAGCCTCGCAAAAAAACAAAAATTTTTGCAAAAAAAAAGACGATAAAAAAGAAAAAAAGAACTGTAAAAAAAGGAAAGTCCAAACCGCGCGCCAAAAAGATTATTTCCAGAAGAAAGAAAGTTTTTACTCCGGAGAAATTTCAAGAATTGGCCAAAAAAGGAAAAGAAAGGGGATTCGTCACTTATTCTGAAATTCTTTATTATTTTCCCGAAATAGAAAGAGACATTAAAGGATTGGAGAAGCTTTATGAAGATTTGGAAAAAGAAGGGATTGAGGTTGAGGAGGTGAACGAATTGATTTCTCTTGATGAAAAGATTAAAAAAGCAAAAAAAAGAGAAGGGGAAATTGATCCGATTCAAATGTACTTAAAAGAAATCGGCAAGATTTCTTTTGTTACGGCTGCCGAAGAAAAAGAGCTGTCCAAAAAAATTGAGAAAGGCGATCAAGAGGCGAAGAAAAAATTAGCCAAGGCCAATTTAAGGCTGGTTGTTTCCATTGCCAAGAGGTATGTTGGCCGATCGCCGAACTTAACCTTGCTGGATTTGATCCAAGAAGGAAACTTGGGCTTGTTTCGGGCAGTGGAGAAATTTGACTGGAGAAGAGGCTATAAATTTTCAACTTACGCTACTTGGTGGATAAGGCAGGCAATTACCCGCGCATTGGCTGACCAGGCCAGAACCATCAGGATTCCGGTTCACATGGTGGAAACCATTTCAAAGTACACTCAGGTCAGGCGCAGATTGCTGCAAGATTTGGGGCGTGAGCCTTTGCCGGAAGAAATTGCCGCTGAAATGGGGATAGAAGTGGATAAAATTTACCACATTCAAAGAATTTCTCAGGATACTATTTCGCTTGAAACGCCGGTGGGCGAGAACGAAGAAGATTCTCTTTTGGCTGAATTCATTGAAGATGAAAAAACAATATCTCCTTCTTCGGAAGCAGGCAGAATTTTGTTGAAAGAAAGATTAAAAGAAATTTTGTCTGATTTGACTCCGAGAGAGCAGAAAATTTTGGCAATGAGGTTCGGTTTGGAAGACGGGGTAACTCATACTTTGGAAGAAGTGGGAAAAGAGTTTGACGTGACTAGAGAAAGGATAAGGCAAATAGAAGCCAAGTCTTTGGAAAGAATAAGGGAACACGGTTCTTTGAAAAAATTAAAAGGGTACTAAGGAGAAAGGAGACGATAAATTGAGAACCTTTAAAATTTTAATAATGGCAATATTGGCTGTTTTTTTTCTGTTTAATTCAGCAAAGGCGGAAGATACGGATGATTATGTAATAAGGGTAAAAATCAGCGAATTGATTCTTGTTTTTGAAAACGAGAGGCAGGCGATTAAAATTTACAGGATTGCCGGTCCAGCCTCTTCCAATCCGTACCCTTTGCCTTTGATTGGCAGGGTGATAAGTATTGAGATTGATCCGGCCTGGTACCCTACGGCCGGCACCATTGAGTTTTATAAGAAAAAAGGGATAGATTTGCCTGCTGTGGTGAAACCGGGAGATACTCTTAACGCTATGGGCAAAGTAAAATTTGTTATTGAATTTGAAAACTGGCATAATTCAACGCCAGTCAGGATTCACGGAACAAACAACCCAAGCTCAATCGAAAAAAGGGTGAGCAGGGGGATGTATCAGAATGCATAATAATGATATCCTTGAGCTGTCAGGAGTCATTGAGCAAGGAATAAAAGTTATTATAGAAAGATGAAATTAAAAGGCTGTTTTTGACAGCCTTTTCTTTTTTTTAAATTTTGTTAAAATAAATTCATTCCGCGGTGGCGCAATGGTAGCGCGGGTGCCTGTGAACCTTCTTTTATCTGACGATAATTAGTATAATTAAGTAATTATATGTCGGATAAAAGAAAATATGCCGATCGTGCAAAATACTTAATAAAGGCAGTTGCGAAAAGAAGGAAGAAAATTCGGGATATGGCAGTAGAATATAAAGGTGGAAGATGCGAATTATGCGGTTACAATAAGTGTTTTACCGCTTTGGAGTTTCATCACCTTATTAATTCTGGAAAAGATTTCGGCATTTCCGATAAAGGATATACGAGGTCGTGGGAGAAGGTAAAAAAGGAAATTGATAAGTGTGTTCTAATTTGTGCAAATTGTCATAGAGAATTGCACGCCGGCATCACGCAGCTTCCTCGAGTAATCGAGGTTGAAAAACGAGGTGAATTGCGGGAAGCCTAATCTTTAATCGGTATGGTAATCCGCAGCCAAGCCGAAGCACATAATGCTTTAGGTGCTCGGAAGGTTCAGAGACTTATAGCGCCTCGCATCCACTTAGGCTTGAAGAGATTATATTTCTTCCTGACCTTCACTTTCGCACAGCGAAAGTTCGGTGGATGATGAGATAGTCCACCCCTTTTGGAAACATTAGGATAAGGTGTAAGCACTAGGTTGTAGGTTCGAATCCTACCCGCGGAGCAGTTGTAAATTTTCGGATTTTTGGAACGTAATTTTCGCCTCGCCGCTTCGCGGCTCGGCTCCGAAAACAGGCAAATTT
>CAZLAP010000025.1:0-8442 GCA_964557715.1 uncultured Candidatus Saccharibacteria bacterium | reverse complement strand
GCAAGAAGTTTGAGAGGAGCTGGCATCCACCGCACCCAACTTTTTTCGTTAAGAAATGGGTTTATGAAAAGTATAATTGTTTTAATCTAAATTTTTCAATTCCGGCAGATTACGAATTGATGTTGAGGTTTTTAGAGAAGTATAAAGTTAATTCTTGCTATGTCCCTCAAGTTTTGGTAAGAATAAAAATAGGTGGCAAAGGCAATAAAAATTTTCTAAATATAATTAAGGCAAATACTGAGTGCTATCGGGCATGGAAAATCAATGATTTAAAGGCAAATCCATTAATTTTTCAATAAAACCATGTTCTAAATTTATTCAATATTTAAATAGGCGAAACAAAAATTATGCGTAAAAAGGCTTTAATCACAGGAATTGCAGGACAGGACGGTTCTTACCTGGTCGAACTTCTATTGGACAAGGGGTATGAAGTTCATGGAATTATCAGATGGGATAGCATCTTTACTACTCGAAGAATAGATCATCTTTATCAAGACAGCCATCTTAACGGAGTAAGATTATTTTTGCATTACGGTGATCTTACTGATACTGGTAATATTGAGCGATTAATCAATCAGATTAAACCGGACGAAATATACCATTTGGGTGCTATGTCCCATGTCAAAGTTAGTTTTGATATGCCAGAATCTACTGCGAATATCGATGGTTTAGGGACTTTAAGAATATTGGAAGCAATCAAAAACTCTAATTTACCGATAAAATTTTATATGGCGGCTTCTTCTGAAATGTTTGGAGCCTCACTACCCCCGCAAAACGAAAAGACACCTTTCCATCCCAGAAGTCCTTATGCCTGCGCAAAAGTTTTTTCTTACCATATAACTAGATTTTATCGAGAGACTTATGGAATTTTTGCTTGTAATGGAGTTTTATTTAATCACGAAAGTCCAAGAAGAGGGCCAACTTTTGTCACCAAGAAAATCACCCGCGCTATCGCTAGAATTAAAGCCGGTCTTGATAAAAAGATTTATTTAGGGAATTTAGACGCGAAAAGGGACTGGGGCTTTGCGCCCGAATATGTAGAAGTCATGTGGCTGATGTTTCAACAAGCCAAGCCGGATGATTACGTGATTGCTACTGGCGAAACTCATTCGGTAAGAGAGTTTTTAGAGGAAGCATTTAAATATGTTGGTTTGGGAGATTGGAAATCATATGTCGAAATTGATCCGCGATATTTTCGACCGGCTGAGGTTGAAGTATTAATTGGCGATTATTCTAAGGCGAAAAAAATGTTGAATTGGCAGCCGAAAATTAAGTTCAAAGAATTAGTAAGAATTATGATTGATGCTGATTTTCGTGAGAATGGGTTGAATCCGCTTGGCGAGGGAAATAAAATTATAAAGAATAAATTTCCTCATTGTTGGTGGAAAAAAGATTAATATGATAGATCTTGCTACAGAAAAAATCTTAATTACTGGCGCTGACGGATTTTTAGGGAAACATTTGATAAAGAACTTACTGAGCAAAAGAAAAGTTCCTAAAAATAATTTATCCTTACCAACTTTCAAAGAATTGGATTTAAGAAAATGGGAGAATTGTCAAAGGGCGGTAAGTGGACGAGAGGTAGTAATTCATTTGGCAGCCAAGGTTGGTGGTATCGGGGCGAACAGAGAAAGGCCAGGAGAATTCTTCTACGATAATGCCATAATGGGAATTCAATTAATGGAAGCGGCAAGGCAATCTGGAGTTAAAAAATTTGTGGCAGTTGGAACAATTTGCGCTTATCCAAAGTTTACTCAAGTTCCGTTTAAGGAGAAAGATTTATGGCTGGGCTATCCCGAAGAAACAAATGCTCCATATGGTTTAGCTAAAAAAATGCTTTTAGTTCAAGCTCAAGCCTATCGTCAACAATATGGTTTTAATGTCATTTACCTTTTGCCTGTCAATATGTACGGCCCAGAAGATAATTTTAATACGGAATCCTCTCATGTTATAGCCGCAATTATCCGAAAAATTTACGAGGCTCAAATGGAGGAAAAAAAATATATAGAAGTGTGGGGAACCGGAAAATCAACACGAGAATTTCTTTATGTGGAAGATGGAGCAGAGGGAATTTTGTCGGCCTCCGAGAATTACGACAAACCGTTTCCAGTAAATTTAGGTTCGGGGATGGAAATCTCCATAAAAGACTTAGTCGATCTAATTGCTAAGCTTATGGATTTTAAGGGTGAAATTCGTTGGGATTTGTCGAAGCCTGATGGTCAACCAAGAAGAAAATTAGATATCAAGTTAGCTCAAAAAGAATTCGGTTTCATCGCCAAAACTGGTTTTAAGGATGGTTTAGAAAAGACAATTAGTTGGTGGAAGAACGAGGGCTATAAAAAATATCTCGGAATATAAGAAAGGTAAATGAGTTTATGAAAGTTTTAGTTCTAGCTGGTGGAAGGGGAACAAGATTATGGCCTCTTTCTAGGGAGCATAAACCAAAACAATTCCAAAATATTTTTGGTAACAGAACAATGCTTCAAGAGACGATAGATCGAATCCTACCGCTTGTTTCGCTAAAAGATATTTATGTCGCGACTAATCAGCAATACGTGAAAGAAGTTCGAAGAGAGCTTCCAAGCTTATCAAAAAAAAATATTATTTCCGAGCCGGCTCATAGGGAGAGAGTAGCGGCCTTTCTTCTATTCTTTTGTCATTTAAAGAACAAGGATCTGAGTGAGCCGGTAATTGTCTTACCTTCTGACCATTTAATAAAAGAAAAGAAAAAATTTCTTCAGGTACTAACAACTGCGGAAGATTTTATCAAAAAAAATCCTGAATATCTTTTGCTACTAGGGGAGAAACCGATTTTTCCCGATACGGGCCTAGGCTATATAAAAAAGGATAAATTAGTGGGGAATAGAAAGGATTTTGAAATTTATCAAGTTTCGCGCTTTAAAGAAAAGCCAAACCTGAAAAGAGCAAAAGAATTTTTGGGGTCAAAAAAATATTATTGGAATGTCGGTATTTTTATTTTTGCCCCCAGTCTAATAGAAAAACTAGTCAAAGATTTTGTACCCGACAATTATCGAAGGTACCAAAAAATAAGGAAAGCTTTTGGTAAGGATAATTTCAAGCAAGTTTTAGAAAAAGAATATTCTAGAATGGATAAGGTTTCTTTTGATTACAGTATTGTTGAAAACTATAAAAAGAACGCTGTTTTACCGGTTTCAATGGGTTGGTCTGATGTCGGAAGTTGGACTGTTCTAAAAAATTGCCTATCTTCTCCAAACAAGAGTTACATTAGGGGAAATTACATTGGCGTTGGGTCAAAAAATATTTTAGTTTATGGAACTTCAGACAGATTGGTAGCTATCGTAGGTGTGAAGAATTTGATAATCGCAGTAACGGATGACATCATTTTTGTTTGCCATAAGGACAGTTCTCAGAAGGTTAAAGGATTGATAAAGAAACTCGAGAAAAGAAAAAAGTTTGACTATTTATAAAAAATGCCAAACAAGAATAATTTTTTAAAATTTATTCTATTCGTGGGAGATATTATCTTGATGTATCTCGCCTTATTTTTGGCTTTGGCTATAAGGCATGGTGATATTTCTTTTTGGACGGCCGCTCAGATCAATAATTTTCTTTTTCATTTTTCTTTTATTTCTTTTTCTTGGCTGATTCTCCTTTACATTCTTGATTTTTACGAAATACCATTATTTAAAAAAGTTTTTGATTTTTTCAGGAATTTATTGGTTTTTATTTTTTTAGCAGCAGTTTTGGGAACAGCTTATTTCTATTTGAAAGCGGAAATCCTAATAACCCCTAAAACAATTTTGTTTTTAGACGTTTTAATATTTTCTGTCCTTTTCTGTGGCTGGCGATATATTTTTAGCCGCATTTTAAAATTGCGTAATTTCAAAGAAAAGATAGCCGTAATTGGTTTCAGATTCGGTCTGGAAGAATTAATTGATAAACAGCTTCTTTCCTGCGCTGGCTATGAAATTTCCGTTTTCTTTAGTCCGAAGCCGTCTTTTTTTGAGAAACTGTCGCCTTTCTCGATTTCGGCAAAATACGGAGTTGTTTCCGATATTAACGAGCTAAGAAACATAATTGAGAAAGAAAAAGTGGCAACGGTAGTTTTTCCTCGGTTTTTAGAAGCTAATCAAGGAATAATCCAGCAGATTTTTACTGAATTGCCCTTAAGGTTAAATTACGTTAGCTTTGCCAGCTTTTACGAAAAGATGACCAAGAAAGTACCATTGGGGATTATTGACGAGATTTGGTTTTTGGAAAACCTTGCTCGCTCGGAAAAAAGAATTGAAGAGATAGCAAAAAGGGGATTTGATACCATTTTTTCTTTTTTAGGCCTTTTAATTTTAGCTATCCTTTATCCCTTTATTGCTCTAGCGATAAAATTAGACTCTTCAGGTTCTATTTTTTATTCCCAAAGAAGGGTCGGCAAGGACGGCAGGCAATTTACCCTTTATAAGTTCAGGAGCATGAAAGAGAGTGCGGACCAGTACAAAGAGCCATGGAGAGAAAGGGATCGCAGCCAAATTACCAGAACAGGCAAGCTCTTAAGAGAAACTCATTTGGACGAAATTCCCCAGTTTTGGAGCATTTTGAAGGGGGATTTGAGTTTCGTCGGACCCAGACCTGAATGGGCGAAACTGGCTGAAAATTTCGAAAAAGAAATTATATTTTATCGCCAACGTTATTTAGTCAGGCCGGGGTTTACCGGCTGGGCCCAGCTGCACTATATAGCTTCCACTTCGGTTGAGGAGGCGAGAGAGAAATTCCAGTACGACCTTTATTATATCAAAAACCGTAATTTTTTTATGGATCTGGGGATTATTTTAAAAACTATTAGGATTATTTTTAGATGATATTCTTTAAAATATTACAACAATTATTGCTGCCCAGTTCCTTTGTTTTGCTTTTGATTTTGATAGGATTTGTTCTTTTATTAGTGTCAAAGAAAAAGAAGCTGGAGAAATTTTTGCTGATTGTCGGAATTTTGCTTTATTATCTTTTTTCCATAACCCCTGTGGCCAATTACCTGCTCTCGCCTTTAGAAAACAAATATTCTTCTTTAAAAATGGAGGATATGTCAAGGGCCGGCAAAGCGGTTCTTTTGCTTGGAGGAAAAGAGGCGGACGTTTTAAGAGGCAGCGAGGTTTTGCGCATTTCTCATCTTAAGAAGCACGAGGTGGAAATTATTATTTCCGGTACAGATCCTTTATTGCCGACCAGCGAGGAAGCTTTGGGAATTAAAAGATTTTTTGTCAACAGGGGACTGCCGGAAGAGAATATTGTTATTGAGGGCAAATCCCGCAATACTTGGGAGAATATTAGGAACGTGAAAGAAATTGTGGGAGAAGAACCTTTTTTCTTAGTTACTTCTGCTTATCATATGACTAGGGTTTTGAGAGAGTTTGAAAAGGTGGAAGCCAATCCTATTCCAGCTCCGACTGATTTTAAGGTAAAAACGGAAAAGTACAATGCCCTTGATTTTTTTCCAGACGCGCAGAACTTAAGAAATTCCGACATAGCCGTTCACGAATACCTTGGCATTTTGTGGTATGAGATTAGACCTTGATAATGTTTTGATATTCTTCGGGCTTGTGCTTCGGCAAAGAAGATAAATCTTCTTTTTCAAACGAAACCTGTTTACGGGATGAAATTAGAAAAGAGAACGAAGTTCTCTTTGATCCCTTCGCTATGGGCTTGTGCTTCCTCCGAGGAAGCACAAAGTGCCCTTAAGATCTGCGCTTTCATTTTATGAAAGCTTGGTTATAAGGCGATGAGAGACAAGCTCTCATCTTTATCTGCGCTTTCATTTTATGAAAGCTTGGTTATAAGGCGACGAGAGACAAGCTCTCATCTTTATCTGCGCTTTCATTTTATGAAAGCTTGATGTATAATTAAAATGTATGGAAGATGAAATAAACTTAATGGATTACATTAAGGTAATCCTGAAGAGAAAGGTTTTCATTCTGACAGTTTTTTTACTGGCAATTATAATAGCCGGCATTTTCAGTTTTTTGTCTCCGAAAGTTTACAAAATTGACACTGTTTTGGAAATTGGAACTTTTGCCGAAGGAATGATTGGAAGCTCGGAACAATTAGTAGAAAAATTTAACGCAGGAGCTTACAAAATTTTAGCAATGGAAAAATTGGATATTTCAGAATTAGCTTATCCGAACATAAAAACTTCAAACCCCGAAGGAACCAATCTGATAATAAGAGAAATAGAATCGACTGACCCGGAAAGAGCAAAGTTAATTTTAAAAGAAGCTAATAATTTGATACTTACAGAGCATCGGCAAAAGTTTGATGAATCAAAAATTAAAATAGAGAATGAAATAGAAGATATAAAAAAAACTTTAGCTTTATTGGAAACACAGAAAATATACGCTGACCAGGGCATTTCTGATTTGAAGATTGCTGTTTTAGGATTAAAAAATAAATTGAATTTTATTAAAAATACCGAAGTTATAAAACCGCCGGCAGTTTCACAAAAACCTATAAAGCCAAGACTATTCATTAATATAGCCATAGCCGGTATTCTGGGGCTGTTTACAGGGGTATTTGTGGCTTTTGGGAGAGAATGGTATATGAATTATCAGCAAGAAGATTCGATGAACGGTAAACGTTCATCTTAACGCTTTGTCTACTTCGCAGACTCGCGTGAGTGCGATGAACGGTAAACGTTCATCTTAACGCTTCGTCTACTTCGCAGACTCGCGTGAGTGGTGGGAAAAATCAAAATATAACCAATAAAAAGGTTAGTAGTTGACAAAAAAGCCTTAATTTGCTATGATTTAGATAGTGAGTGTTCCGTAAGGAACTCTAACTAAGTCGACAGACCCCACTCGAGCGGGGTCTGTTTTTTAATAAAAAAAAGGCGGATGAGTTGACTCCTGACTAAGTCTTTAGTGAGTGCTTCCATCCGCCCAATTACATTTTAACAGAAAATTGCTACAATACAACAAGACAAAGATGTTTTTTTATTGAGAGTGCGCAATTATGACTATAGAAAAAGAATTAACCGGAGTTAAAAAAAACGTTTCATTGAAAAATTACACCACTTTTAGAATTGGCGGAAAAGCGAAATATTTTTTTACAGCCAAAACAAAAGAAGATTTGATTAAGGCTGTTGTCTCGGCCAAAAAATTAAAGATGCCGTTTTTTATTCTGGGCAAGGGGAGCAATCTGCTAATTTCCGACAAAGGATTTAAAGGGTTGGTTGTAAATCTTAAAAATACAAAATACAAAATAAGCAACGGGAGAGTTTATGTTGAAGCAGGTTTATCCTTAGGCAAATTGCTGAATCTTTCCATTGAAAAAGGATTAACCGGTTTGGAATGGTCTGCCGGCGTTCCCGGAACAGTCGGCGGGGCAATATACGGCAACGCCGGCTGGCCGAGCAGTAAAAAAAATATTTCTTCAGTAATAACAAACGTTGAGGTTTTTAACGCCAAAACAGGAAAAGTCAAGGTTTTAAAAAACAAAGATTGTTGTTTTGGCTACCGACAAAGCGTTTTTAAAAAAAATAAAAATTTAATTATCCTTAGCGCTTTTTTAAAACTGAAAAAAGGAGAAAGAAAAAACATAGAAAAAGAAATTAACGATATTGTTAAAAAAAGAAAGAAAAAAATCCCTGCAGGATTTTCCGCCGGCTCTGTTTTTAAAAATCCGTCCAATTTTTCGGCCGGAGAACTCATAGAAAAATGCGGGCTAAAAGGAAAAAAAATCGGCAATGCCAAAATTTCAGAAAAGCATGCGAATTTTATTGTTAATTTGGGCAGAGCCAGAGCCGAAGATGTAAAAAAGCTGATAAATTTGGCCAAGAAATCAGTAAAAAATAAATTTAAAATTAATTTGGAAGAGGAAATCCAATATTTGGGTTTTTAGAAATTAAAAATTAAAATTTTTCGTTATTCACACTTGACAAAGTTCTTCAAAATGAAAAAATAAATCAACGCGCAGATAGTTGGTCGACTATTTGCAACGATCTTTTTTTAAAAAAATCGTTACTATTCTCATGGCAAAGAAAAAGAAAGCAAAGGCAAAAAAGAAGAAGAAATAGTCTTTTAAAACCCGCCTCCCAAGCAATATATTGGCAATTAGTAAGATATAGAGCTTAGGAGGCGGGTTTTTTAATTCTTTACAAAAAACATTTTTAATGTTAAAAAGAAAAAGAAAAGAATTTAAAAAATAATCAGTCAACCGCTTTTTTTCACTCTTTGTTTTTCCGAGCCGCAAGAAATTGCTTGCTCGGTTAGCTGGGGGAGCTTTTAACTTCTCCTTTCGGTAAGCTGTTGATTTTAAAACTATGAAGAAAACAAAGAGATCCACAAGATGGGTCATAAAACAAAAAAAATCCCAAAGCAAAACTTCAAAGAAAAAGAAATCAAATGCGGAACAGATAATTTTGCTGCAGGGCAGACAAAAATACGCAGGCATTCACTTAATAGCCGAGTTTTGGCA
>CAZLAP010000024.1:0-4349 GCA_964557715.1 uncultured Candidatus Saccharibacteria bacterium | reverse complement strand
ATGATAAAGGAAAGAGGCATTGGCTTGGCTGCTCCTCAAATCGGAGAATCAAAAAGGATAATTATTGCCGGCACGGAAGAAAAAAACTTTGAAGTTTTTGTTAATCCTGAAATTATTAGCAGAGGCAGAGAAACCGAAATTATGGAGGAAGGCTGTTTGTCTTTTCCCGGTTTGTTTTTAAAAATAAAAAGAGCTGAAGAAGTTGAAGTGGAAGCGCTTAATTTGGAAGGGGAAAGGGTCAGAATAAAGGCGCGAGGCTTGCTGGCGCGCGTTTTTCAGCATGAAATTGACCATTTGGACGGAATTTTGTTTATAGACCGCATCAGCCTTTGGCAGAGAATAAAATTAAGAATATCGCGCTATTAAAGAAATGGGTTTGCTGGATAATTTAATAAAAGAAGGATACTTGAAAACACCGAGAATAATTAAAGCTTTTAAGAAAATAAAAAGGGTTGATTTTTTGCCTGGTGACGTTAAAGATTTGGCGGAATTGAATGAAGCCCTACCCATAGGTTTTGGCCAGACCATTTCCCAGCCTTTGGTCGTGGCTTTTATGCTGGAGTTATTGGAGCCGAAAGAAGGAGATAAGATTTTAGATATTGGTTCCGGTTCGGGCTGGAGCTCGGCGCTTTTGTCTGAAATAGTCGGGAAAAAAGGAAAAGTGATAGCTGTTGAAGTTATTCCCGAACTTATGGAATTCGGCAAAAAAAATGCCGGCAAATACAGTTTTACAAAAAAGAGGATTGTTGATTTTATTTGCAGCGATGGGTCTAAAGGTTATGAAAAGGAAGCTCCTTTTGACAAAATACTGGTTTCCGCTTCAGCCATTGAAATTCCCGAGACTTGGAAAGAACAGCTAAAAACGGGAGGGAGAATTGTTGCGCCCATTAATTCTTCCATCTGGCTTTTGCTTAAAAAAGGCGAGAATGAATTTCAGGAAACAGAATATCCCGGTTTCATCTTTGTCCCTCTAATCTCCCAATAATAAAGGCTTGTGCTTCGGCAAAGAAAATGAATCTTCTTTTTCAAACGAATCCCGTTTACGGGATGAAGTTAGAAAAGAGAACGAAGTTCTCTTTGATCCCTTCGCTATCGCTCGGGTCTCGGAGGAAGCACAAGGTGCTCATTAAACAAAAAGGTTAATTATGGGAAAGTATTTAATTTCTTTTTTATTAATATTAGTTTTGTTAGTTCTGGCCTGTTGTTGGCTGGTTTTTATGCCAGCAGATTCTGATTTGAAAGAAATCAGGTTCAGCATAAAAAAAGGAGAGGGCTTGAAAGACATAGCTTTTAATTTGGAAAAGCAGGGCCTGGTCAGGTGCGGTTTGGCTTTTAAGGTTTACGCAGTTTTTAGCGGAACTGCCAAAAGTCTTAAGGCCGGAGAATATTTATTGTCTCCTTCAATGAACATTCCTGAAATAGCTGAAAAAATGGTGAAAGAAGAGGTGATTAAAATAAAGGTAACCATACCCGAAGGCTTTACGGTAAAACAGATAGAAGAAAAATTGGGAATGGATTTGCCCGGAGAAAATCTGGAAGGTTTTTTATTTCCTGACACTTACCAGTTTTCTTTTGATTTCTCAGGAGAAGAGGTTGTTGAAAAAATGAAAAGCAATTTTGCAAGAAAGATTAATCAGGAGCTGCAAGAAGAAATTGAAAAACAGGGCAAAGCTCTTTTTGAAATAATTATTATGGCTTCTTTAATTGAAAAGGAAGTCAGGGCGCCGGAAGACAAGAATCTTGTTTCAGGCATTTTATGGAAACGGCTGGAAGCAGGCATGCCTTTGCAGGTGGACGCCACTTTGGCTTATTTGTATCAGAATAAAAATTGGGATTTTGATGAAATGAGAAGAGAAATTGCCCTGTTAAGAGACACTGACTCGCCTTACAATACTTATAAATACAAGGGTTTGCCCTTGGGCCCGATTTGCAACCCCGGTTTGGACAGCATTGTTGCCGCCGTTTATCCGGAAAAGAGCGATTACTGGTATTATCTGTCCGCTAAAGAAGGGGAAACGATTTTCAGCAGAAACTTGGCAGAGCATAATATGGCTAAAGTCAAATATTTAAGATAAAGCGCTTTTTTTCAGCTGAAGTTTGAAATTAATACTTGACAAAATTATCCTTTTGTGCTATTAATATAATTAGTCCACTGAGAATTTTCTCAGTTTTAAAAATAGAATAATAGAATAATGACAAAAAACCAAAAGAAAGAAAAGAAAGAGAGGTAAAAGAAATGAAAAAGGAAATAGTGAAAGATTTGGAAAGTATTCTGGAAAAAGCAACGGTGGGCGTTCGTCCACCAAGCTTTATGATTAAGTTTTACAACTTCATGGCACGCATTCCTTTTAAAATAGGAGTGTTAATCTTTCTGTTAACCGCTATCGATACTTTACGAGTTACGATAAATGCTATTCGTAATCGTACGGATGCGGCAATTCAAGTCATATACAAATACCGGTTTAGGCCATGGAGATTGATTTGGGGGCTTGGGGATCATTTGTGGTTGACGTCGTATAATTGTCGTTCTGTTCGCTCACGAGGAATATTTACTCGTGAAGCGATAAAGTTTTTATTAGGTATGATCGCAAATGACTCAAAGCTTAAAGTGGTCAGTCTCGGAAGTGGTTCCGCAAGCCAAATGTTACAAGGCGTTGCGGAAAATGGATTTAAGAATAGTGAAATTGATGTAGTTCTTGTGGATAACGATTTTAGAGCCTTGGAGGTTGGACGTAAAAATGCCCGCTGTTTAGGAATAGAAGACGTAATTGATCTTCGCGAAACAACGGTGGGCAAGTTTTTGAAAGAAGCAGATGCCTCTATAAATCTTATTGAAATGGTTGGGTTAACTGACTATTTTAATGATGATAGATTTTTTTCTTATCTTTACGGTATACATAGCACCCTTAAAGAAAAAGGATTTTTTTTGGGGGCTAATATTACCAGCAAAGAAGAGGCAGATTATGCGCATCGGGTTGCATGTTGGCCTCAGATGCACTATAGAACTAAAAAAGAAATAGTAATAAATCTCGAGAAGTCCGGATTCAAGAAAATTTGGACAGGAGATTGCGGCCTCTATACGTTTTGGGTCGCGCAGAAGTAAAACCCCATACATATCAAAATAGGATGTATGGGGTTTATTTTTTTGAAATTTATATTAAAATAAAAAATGATGAGTTTTTATGCTTTAACCGCTTTAATAAACGCTGTTGCCGCTTCAGTTTTGGGTTATATTGTTTTTTTTAAAAATAGAAAGAAAGTTATTAATAAAACTTTTGGATTATTTTGTTTTTTTGTAGCGATTTGGAGCTATGCTTATTTTTTTTGGCAAATCTCTGAAACTAAAGAAACAGCGCTTTTTTGGTCTCGCGCTTTAATGGCTGGCGCAATTTTTATTCCAATTTCCTATTTTCATTTTATCTTAAATTTGCTTAATAAAATCAAGGAAAAGAAAAAAATATTAATTATTGGCTATTTATTATTCTTTTTTTTCTTTTTATCTAATTTCACCACATTTTTTATTGAAAGCGTAGGCCCGAAATTAAGTTTTCAATTTTGGCCAAATCCGGGATTTCTTTTTCACCCTTTTCTTTTACTTTGGTCTAGTCTTTTATTATATTCTTGGTTGTTATTATTTAACGCTTTAAAAAAACTTTCTGGATTTCAAAAAGAACAAGTGAAGTATGTTTTTATAGGTACCTTGTTGGGGTTTATTGGCGGATCTACAAATTATTTTCTTTGGTATGATATTCCCATTTATCCTTATGGTAATTTTTTGGTGGCGTTTTACGTTGGCTTTATTGCTTATGCTATCTTAAAATACCGTTTTATGGACATTCGTTTTGTCTTAAGCAAGGGAACAGTTTATATTTTTTCTTTGATAAGCATTATTACCTTTGCTTTTTTATTGATGTTTTTGAGCAATAATTTTTTAACCGCTGTTCCTTTTAACATTGCTGCGGTTTTGATTCTAATTATCAGCGTTCTTCTTTTTCAGCCGATTTTTCGATTCTTTGAAAAGCTGGCTTCCAAATACTTTTATTACACCTTTTATTCTTATCAAACTGTTCTAACCGACTTGGGTAAGAAATTGATCAGCTATTTGGACTTAGAAAAACTTTCACTTTTAATTGTTCGCACCTTAATGGATACCATGAAGCTGGACAGGGCTGTTGTTTTAATGAGGAATAATGGAGATTACATAGTTCAGAAAAACATCGGCTTTAGAGAGGAAAACGGCATTTCTTTGGTAAAAGACAACTTTTTGACTGTTTGGCTGGGAAAACACCAAAAACCCCTGGTTTATGAAGAATTGTTTTTAATGATAAAGGATGTGGTGGATGAAAAGG
>CAZLAP010000023.1:0-22005 GCA_964557715.1 uncultured Candidatus Saccharibacteria bacterium | reverse complement strand
AAAGTCGTTAATATGGTCAATTATGGGCCTATTGTTTTTCTTCATAGATAATACTACGCTAAAGCTACATTATGCGAACTATACTATATTAATAATAAACAAGGCAAAAACCCTTGTCAAGCATAAAAAACACTCCCCTTTATTTTATAAGCCCTTTAATTTTTTCCCAAAGAGATTTGCCGATTTTCGGCGCCTCGGCTTTTATTTCTTCTTTTATTTCTTCCTTTTCTTTTTTGAAATTTTCTTTAAAAAATTGTTTTCTTTTTTCAAACTCCGGTTTAAGCCAATTATAAAACTTAAACCAAACGTTTATTTTGAGCCAAAACAGTGTTTTTTGCCAAATAGGCAAGGCTTCATTTTTCCATATTTCCCGCATAATTCCCGGCAGTTCTTTTTCAGCCTGTTTGGCCGCTTCTTTCGCCTCTTCTAATGTTTTGGGAGGAGAAACAATACCCAAAGGCACCTGTCCGGCAAAAGAGAAAACAGGCAAAATTATGCCTAAAATTATTAAAAGTGTTATTGCGCGTTTCATATTATAGTTTTTTCTTAGCTTCTTTTATTCTTTGCAAAGTTTTTTCTTTGCCTAAAATTTCCGCAACTTCAAACGGTCCTGCCGAAGCTTTTTTACCTGTTAAGGCGGATCTTAGGGGCCAGAGCAGCTGTCCTCTGTCCCCTGTTTTTTCAGCCTCGGGCAATAAGCTATTTTCTAAGTTTTCTTTTTTCCAATCCTCTGCCTTTATTTTAGATAATATTTTTTCAGATTTGTCAAGAGAGTTTTTTATTTCTTTGTCAGTCATATTTTTCCATTTCAGCAGTTCTTTGCCGTAAACAAGCTCTTCTTTGAAGAAAAAATCAGCTAACTCAACAATTTCCGATATTTTTTTTAACCTTTCTTGGTAAACTGAAACGATTTTTTGCAGTATATTAAAATCAGTTTCTTTGTCGGTAATAAGTCCGGCTTCAACAAGATAGGGCAGGCAGAGTTCGGTTAATTTCTCCAAAGAGCGCTGGCGGATATAAAAACCGTTTAGAAAATCAAGCTTTTTAATGTTAAAAATAGCTCCTGATTTTTGAACTTTGTCCAGAGAAAATTCCTTGATTAAAGAATTCATTGAATATATTTCTCTTTCGTTTCCCGGATTCCATCCTAAAAATGCCATAAAATTGACTAAAGCTTCCGGCAGATAGCCTTCTTTTTGAAATTGAGAAACAGAAACTGAACCGTGCCTTTTGCTTAATTTAGTCATGTCCTGGCCTAAAATCAAGGGCAAATGAGCGTAAAGAGGCTGAGGAAAACCGAGAGCCTGCTGGATTAAAATTTGCTTTGGAGTATTGGAAATATGCTCTTCGCCTCTGATAACATGAGAAATTTTCATTTCAAAGTCGTCAACCGCCGCGGCGAAATTATACAAAGGAGAATTAAGGTTTTTAGCAATAACTATATCCCCTATTAAACCGGCGTCAAACTCTAATTTGCCTCTGATTAAATCATTAAAATTTATTTTTTTTGCCTGAACTCTGAATCTGATTACCGATGGTTTTCCTGCGGACAAATATTCTTTTATTTTTTTACTGCTTAGGTTGGCGCATTTTCCTGAATAACGCGGAGCCAGGCCCTGGGACATTTGGTATTGTTTTTGCGCTTTCAGTTCTTCCTCGGGGCAAAAACAATGATATGCTTTGTTTTCAGATAGAAGTTTTTTTAGATATTTCTGGTAAATTTCCATTCTTTGGCTTTGGCAAAAAGGCCCTTCGTCCCAATTAATTCCCAGCCATTTTAAGTTTTCAATAATGTTTTTTTCAGACTCCGGAGATGATCTTTCTTTGTCAGTGTCTTCAATCCTCAAAATAAACACTCCTTTGTGCTTTTTGGCAAAAAGATAATTAAAAAGGGCGGTTCTGGCCAGTCCGATGTGTATATGGCCCGTTGGCGAAGGCGCGATTCGCGCCCTTATTTCTCCAGGTTTTCTAAATTTAAATTTTTCTTCTGGCGTCATTATTTTTTATTTACCGAGCTCCGCTATGGCGAAGTGGAAGATGAGATTTATCTCATCGCCCGGTTTAATATTACATATCTCGCTATAGCGAAGCGAAGTGGAAGATGAGATTTATCTCATCGCCCGGTTAAATATTCCACAAGATAATTGGCTATTATCCAACCGGCTTCCGGTTTGGAAAATTCTTTGGCTTTTTCGGACATTTTTTCTAATTCAGACTGGTTTTTAAAGAGAAATTTCAGTTTTTCCAAAAAAAAGTGAGGTGTAAAATTATTTTCTTCCACAACCAGCGATGCTCCGCTTTCCTGGTAAGCATAAGCGTTTTTCACTTGGTGGTTTTGGGCGGCTTCGGGCAAAGGAATCAGAATTGACGGCTTGCCGGCAGCCGCAATCTCAAAGATGCTTCCCGAGCCTGCTCTGCTGATAATCAAATCAGCTGCTGCGTAAGCATGGCTCAGTTCTTGTTCTTTTAAAAACGGATAAAGGTGGTAAAAGGGTTCTAATTTTTTGTCCATTATCGCGCTGAATTCTGATTTTAGCGCTTCGTAATTCTTTTTTCCGCATTGATGGATTATTTCAAAGTTTTCCAGGAGCTGCTGCATAACTCCCAAAATTTGTTCATTTATTCTTTGCGCTCCCTGCGATCCGCCCAGAATCAAAATAACCGGCTTGGCTGAATTTATTTTAAACATTTTTTTTGCTTCCTTTTTTGAACCGTAAAGCAGTTCTTTTCTTATCGGATTGCCGACTAAAATCATTTTTTTTGAGGAAAAATACTTTGTTTTCGGGAAAGAAGTGAAAATTTCCAAAGCCAGCCCTCTTAAGATTTTATTCGCGATTCCCGGCACAATATCTGATTCATGCAGAAAAACTTGCGTGAATAAAAGTTTGCCTGCCAAAACCACCGGGATTGAACCGAATCCCCCTTTGGAAAAAATTAAGTCCGGAGACAAAAGAAAGAGATGAATAAAAGACTGAAAAATGCCAATTGGAGTTTTGAAATAAATGTCAAAAAAGTTCTGGATAAAGGATTTTATGGTAAGATACCTTCTGACTTTTCCGGCCAGAACTGTTTTTATTTTAATGCCTTCCCGCGAAAGCAAATTTGAACTTACTTTGTCTTTCGGTCCAATGAAAAACAGCTGAAGGTCGTTTCCCTTGTAAATGTTTTTTATTTCTCTGACTATGGCAATAATTGGAACCACGTGGCCGCCGGTGCCTCCGCCGGTAAAAACTATTTTCATTAAGATTTATTTTTAGATATGTTTAATAATATTCCTGCGCCGGTTAATGTTGCGATAAGGGCTGAACCGCCGTAGCTTACAAACGGCAAAGGTATTCCCGTTAAAGGCAGAATTCCTATCATTGCTCCTATATTAACAAATGCTTGGACAACAATCCAAGAAGTAATTCCCATAGCGGTTAATTGGCAAAACCTGCTTTCAGCCCCTTTAGTTATTTTAAATCCTCTCCATAAAAATATCAAAAAAAGAAAAGCCAAAAAGAAGCTGCCGACAAATCCGGTTTCTTCTGAAAAAATTGCAAAGATTGAATCTGAAACCGGCTGGGGCAGCAGTCCGAATTTTTGCACGCTCATTCCCAAGCCCGTTCCGCCAAGCCCTCCCGAGCCAATAGCGATTAAAGATTGTTTCAACTGATAACCTATTCCCATAGGGTCAATTTCCGGATTAAAAAAAACTAAAAAACGCTTTAAGCGGTAAGGCGCCATTTTAACCAGTAGAAATATGCCGGCAATTCCTGATAAAAATATCAAAACAGCATGCCAAAAAGGAGTGTTGTTGGCAAAATACATTAAAGCGGCAACTGCAAAGATAACGCAGAGGGTGCTGATATCCGGCTGCAGAATTAAGGTTAAAGAAATTAATCCGAAAATAGCAAGAAAAGCGAGAAAGGCTTGGTTCAATTTTTTTTCCGAGGAGCGGTTAGCCAGCCAAGCGGCTATGTAAAGAATGAAAGTAATCTTTAGAAATTCCGACGGTTGAAAAGAGACAGGGCCCAAATTTACCCATCTTGTGGCTCCTTCAATTTGCAGGCCTATGCCCGGGATAAAGACCATTATTAAGGCAATTAAATTCAGCAGAAGCAAAAAAGGAGCCATTTTTTTAAAAAAAGACAAATTTATTTTAAGAGCCAATAAGCCCAGTATTAATCCCGGAATAAGGCCGTAAAAAATCTGATGGCTTAAGAAATAATAGGTATTGCCGAATTTTACTTGAGAAAAGGGAGCAGAAACGCTGGCCAGAATAGTGATGCCAAAGGCCAGCAAAAAACCTATTGTTCCGAGCAAAATATAATCGGGGTGTTTGAATTTTTTAATGCTGCTTGGCATATTTTTTTACGTATTTTTTGTATAAATTTCCTCTTTCTTTATAATTTTTAAAAATGCCGAAACTTGGCGAAGCGCAGGAAAGCAGGCAGATTTTCCTTTTTTCCGTTTTTTTGTAGCTGAATTCAACCGCTTCGCGCATTGTACTGCAGCGAAAAAAATTGAACGTTTTGTTTTTTTTATTTCTTTTTTCAATCTCCCGCCGGATTTTTTCTCCCGAAGAAGGAAATAAAATAATATTTTTGATTTTGCTTTTTAAAATCTTTCCAGCTAAATTGCCGTAATTAACATTGGTTTCAGAACCGCCAAGAAAAATGGTTTGGACATTGTATCCTAAGGTTTCCAGCGCTTGGCGGGTGGCTTCCGGAACCGTTGCCAGAGAATCGTTGTAAAATTCAATTCCCTTGAAAGAGCCGACAAATTCCAGCCGATGAGGCAAGGGTTTGAAATTTTGTATTGCTTTAAGAATGTTCTTTTCGGAAATTCCGAAAATTTTGCCAACCGCGGCAGCAGCTGCCGCATTTTCAAGATTGAATCTTCCAGCTAAACGAATTTTATTTTTTATTTTTCCGATTAACCGGGATTTTATTGAAACAGCTATTTTTTCAGCTTTTGATTGCCCGGCAATTTTTTTAACAAGCCGGTCGCGGGGGTTATAAACTAAAAAATCTTTTTTTGTTTGGTGTTTTACGATATTGATTTTGCTTTTGACGTATTCATTGAAATCTTTGAAGAAATCCAAATGAGCTTGAGAAATGTTCAGCAAAACCGCAATTTGCGGACTTTTTTTGAGCCGGTAGAGCTGTTGACCTGATAATTCGTAAACGTAAATTTTTTTTTTGGTTGCTGAAAACAAATATTCCAGCACAGGTTTACCGATATTGCCGATCAGAAAAGCTTTAAAATTTCCCTGTTTTAAAATTTTATAAATTAAAGAAGCTGTAGTTCCCTTGCCTTTAGTTCCGGTGATTCCGACAATTTTTCCCGGGCAATTTTCAAAAAAAATCTCGGTTTGAGAAGTAATCTTGCCTTGTCTGAAGGCTTTTTCAATTTCCGGCAGATGAATAGGCACTCCCGGGGATTTGATTATTATCTTGTAGCTTTTCAGGGCTTTAAGATAATTTTTCCCCAGATGCCATTTGGTGCGTTTATCTTTTTTAATTAATTTTAAGAATTTAGGGTTATCAGCAGTGAAAGTTTCTTTTTGGTCCGCTATTCCAAGTATTTTTTTAGGGAATAATTTTCGCAGAAACAAAAAGCTATCTTGTCCTTCCTTGCCAAAACCTAAAATCAAGACGTTCTTTTTTTCAAAATCGTTTATTTCCATTATTTTGCAATTATAACAAAAAAAAGCCGTTAAAACAAAATTTTTTAACGGCAATAAATAGACATTAAATCCGGATTAGCCGAGCAGCCTTATTGTCATTCCCGCAATTGCCATCACTATTCCGATAATCCAAAAGCGCATTGTTATTTTATAGTGCGGCCAGCCCTTGGCTTCAAAATGATGGTGAATGGGAGCGGCTAAAAATAATTTTTTGCCCCGGAATTTTTTAGAAAGAAGCTGCAGAATAACAGAACTTGATTCCGCAACCAGTAGAATCCCTATAATCGGCAAAACCAGGACAGAATTAGTCGCAAAAGCAACTACAGCTAAGGAAGCGGTCAGGCCCATCATACCGCTTTCTCCCATATAAAATCGGGCTGGCGGAATATTAAACCATAAAAAAGCCAGCAGGGCTCCTAAAATTACAGCGCAGAAAGCGGCTATGTTTATTTGCCCGAAAAATACGGCAATGCTGGCATAAGCGCCAAAAATTGCGGCAAAAGTTCCGCCTGCCAGTCCGTCCAAGCCGTCAATTACTCCGCCTGAATAAGCAGCCATCATTACTAAAATAAAAAGAGGCATAAATAAAAAGCCTATTTCCAGGTTTCCCAGGCCGGGCATCCAAAGAGACGACCAGCCAAGCTTGTAAAAAAACCACCAGGCGCCGGCCAGGCCGATCAAGCCCATTAAAATAAGCCTTTTTTTTAATGTTAAACCGCCGGCAATATATTTACCTTTTTTTCGCACTTGCAGGAAATCATCAGTCAAGCCGATCAGAGAGGCGGCTGCTAAGGCAAAAAGAGGCAGCCAAGTTTGTCCTCTGTCAAGGAAGTTCAGTTTTTGGAGCCACCAAATATTTGTTTTGGCTAAAAGAGCGAATCCGGCAGCTAAAATTAAAGGAGTGAGCCAAATCAACAATCCGCCGAATCTGGGAATTTTGGTTTCTCCTTCGGAATGGAATTGCTGGAAATAAGTCAGTTCTTTTCCGTCTATTGATTTTTCCCTCACTTCTTTTCGCCAAAGTTTATTTTTATGCAAAAAACGTATCAAAACCGGAGTTAATGAAAAAGCAATGACAAAACTTATTGTTCCCAAGGTGAAAATTTTTATTACGTCTATTGATGCTTCGGGCAGATACATGTTTTTTTTGTCCTTAATGAAAAATAGCAGCCATTACCAAATATAGGCTGTTTTTAACCAGTCAACCAATTTTCTCATTTCTTCAAACCTGTTTTCTTTTCCGTCAGCTCCCAAAATCACATTAATCAGATACCCCTGGTTTTTCGGCGCTTTTAAAACTAAAAGCAGGCAGCCTTCCGCTTCGTCAGTATAGCCTGTTTTTCCGCCGATTATCTTATCTTGCCAGCCTGTAGAACCGTCTAACAAAAAACGATTGGTGTTAACCAATTCCGGCCCGTATAAAGAATATTTGGGCAAAGAAAGTATTTCCCAGATTAATGGTTTTTCCAGCAATTTTTTAGCAAGTTTGGCCAAATCATTGGCAGTTGAGTAATTTATTTCCGTTTTTGAATCTTCCGGGTCAAGTCCGGTAGGATTGGCAAAAAAAGTATTATTAAGCCCTATTTTTTCCGCTTCTTGATTCATTAATTCTGCAAACTCTTTTTCTCCGGTTTCTTTCTGGTAATCGTTAGCCAGGGCGTAAGCTGCGGCATTGCTTGATTCCATTAACAGAGGATAAAGCAAATATTCTACGGAAAATGTTTTTCCTTCTTCCAATTTTTTAATGTTGCCGTACTGGTTTGCTGCTGCTTTGGAAATTGTTATTTCTTCAGCCAAATCATAATGTTCCAGAACGACCCAGGCAGTCATTAATTTAGCTAAACTGGCTATTGGCAGTTTTTGTTCGTTTTCTTTTTGAAAAAGCGTCCTATCTTTATTTTCTTTATCAATTAAAACAGAAATTGCCGACTTGGAAATTATTTTTAAGTCAGCTGTTTCATTTTTTTTAATGGGCCTTAAGTTCAAAAATTCTTGCAGCTTTTCTTCCAGGGCAATTTCAGCAACAAGCAATTCAGGGCTTGCGCTTAAGCTTTTTTTAAATATGTTTGTTCCTGAAAAAAACAGCAAGCTTAAAGCGAAAAAACTAACCAATATTTTTGTTTCCAGGTTTATTTTTTTCATTTTTTGCAATTTTAATGCCAAGCTCTTTAAGCTGACTTTTCTCAATTTCGCCGGGAGCTTGCATCATTAAATCTCTGTTGTCCCCTGTTTTGGGAAAAGCCATCACTTCCCTTATGTTAGGTTCGTTCAGGGCAACAGCCAAAAATCTGTCAATGCCGGGCGCAATTCCGCCGTGCGGCGGCACGCCGTATTCAAAAGCTTCCAGCAAATGGCCGAATTTTTTCTTTATTTCCTGTTTTTTATGGCCCATTGTTTCAAAAACAGCTTCTAAGATTTCAGGCTTATAGCTTCTTAGGCTTCCTCCGCCTGTTTCGTATCCGTTTAAAACAAAATCATATTGAAAAGCCAGAACTTTTTCCGGATTTTGCTTGATTAACTTGATATCTTCTGTCTGGGGCCTGGTAAATGGATGATGCATTGCTTTCCAAGTTTTTTTCTTTTGTTGCCGTTCAAACACCGAACGAGATTGAGGCGAGAGAAGAGTTTTTACCTCTTCGAACATGGGAAAATCAACAATAAAGCAGAAAGCCAATTCATCTCCGTCTTTTTTATTGCTTCTCAAGTCCGGCTTGTCTGTTTTGTATTTTTTTATCGCTTCTTTATAAGAAATTCTCGGAAAGGGAATTTTTTTGATTTTCTTTTCCGGAAAAAGATTCTCAACAAGTCCTGTAAAAAGATTTTCAATCAGTTTTAAAATGTCTTCTTGTTCGACAAATGACATTTCGATGTCCAGCTGGCTGAATTCCGCCTGCCTGTCGGCCCGCGGATCTTCATCGCGAAAGCATCTGGCGATTTGGAAGTATTTTTCAATGCCTGAAACCATTAAAAGCTGTTTATATTGCTGGGGAGATTGAGGCAAAGCGTAAAAATTTCCCTGCTTCAATCTTGAAGGCACCAAGAAGTCTCTGGCGCCTTCCGGAGTGGATTTGGTCAGAATCGGAGTTTCTATTTCAATAAAGCTTTCTTTTTTCAAAAAGTCTCTGATAAAATGAATTGTTTTCTGCCGATAAATGAGATTGTTTTTCATTCTTTCCCTTCTTAAGTCCAGATAACGGTATTTTAATCTTTTTTCTTCGTTTATTTCATATCCGTTAGTATCAATGGCAAAAGGCAAGGTTTTGGCTTCAGTTAAAACGTTCAAGCTTTCCGCTTCCAGCTCTATTTTTCCTGTTTTAACTTTCGGATTCTGCATGCCTTTTGGCCGTTCTTTGACCTTGCCTTCAAGGCAAATAACCCATTCCGGTCTTAGCTTTTTGGCAGATTCATACAAGGATTTATTCTCGGCAGAAAAAACGGTTTGCAGTATTCCGCTTCTGTCTCTTAAATCAACAAAAAGAATCTTGCCGTGAGTCCGGCAATTGTTAATCCAGCCGCAAACCTTAACTTTATTGTTAAGGTGCTTGGTTGTTTCCGCATTATAAATCCTTTGCATAAAATTTTATTTTGCAACCTGTAAAAAAAGATTTATTTATCCGCTTTATTTTCACTAAGATGTTTTTTTATTTTTTCCACAATCCCTTGAGGAGTATAATCGGTTTTAATTAAATAATCTTTTACTCCGAGCTCTAAAGCCTCTTTTTTTGTTGCCGGTTCGTCAAAATTTGAAAAAGCCACCACTTTTACTGAAGAAAATTTTTTTTCTTTTTTCAGCCAGCTCATAAAGCCGATACCGTTAGCTTTTGGCAGCAAAATGTCAAGAAGAATCAAATCAGGCTTTGCTCTTTGTACGGCCTCAATTCCCTCTTCCGCTGATTGAACCCAATTAACTTCAAAACCGGCCTGATTGAACTTATCTTGGTACATTTCCCCGAGCATTTTTTCATCTTCTATTATCAAAATTTTCTTTTTCATATTTTTGATTATTATTTTTAAAAATCGACTTTCTATCGGTTGTTTTTTCAATGTTAAATTATAGCAAGAAATGTTCCAAACCGCAATAAAAACAAAAACCCAGTCTTTTTTGCACTTTTACCTCACTTTAGGCCTTGTGCTTCCTCGGAGGAAGCACAAGGCCCCTTCCTGTCTCTTGATTTGTTTTTAAAAATTAAAAAGCGCTTTTCGGCGCTTTTTAATGCGAATGCAAGTGTAAATTTTGCGATGTTTGTAAATTTATTCCGCAGACGGCGCGGATGGCGGCGGAGTTGAAGATTCTTCTTCTTTTTTCGGAAAAGCTCCCCCTTTTTTCTTTTTTTTCAAAACGTACCAGAGAACTCCAATAACTACAACTGCCGCAACAATCCAAATATAATCCATAAAAATTTAGAAATTAATATTTAAATCTCGACCTTGAAAAAGCTTCTTATTTTATTTTCTCTCTGTTATTTTCTTTTGTCAACCCTTGGACTTTTAAAGTCAATTGATAGATATTTCCTGCTCCCATAATTACAACCACTTCTCCTCCCGTTAAATTTTCTTTTAAATATTTCATTATTTTTCTATCAGGCAAATAAAGAACCTTTTTTTTATTTATCGCTTCCGCCAGTATTTTTGAATTGATTTTCTTCTTAATACTGCTTTTTTCTCGTCCGGCCACGTCGTAAATATCGGTAATTATTATTTTATCAATTGGAGCCGTTCTGAACGCTTTAATGAAATCTTTGAATAAATAATAGGTTCTTTGGTGCTGATGAGGCTGATAAACGCACCAGATTGTTTTTTTCGGATATTTTTCCCGGCAAGCTTGCAAAGTGACTTTTATTTCTGTCGGATGGTGGCCGTAATCGCTGACAACAGTTATTTTTTTTGCAGTTTTGTCTTTGTTTCCGGGCAGTTTGGCTTGGCTAATTTCAAAACGGCGCCAGGAACAGCGATATTCGGACAATGCTTTAAAAGAAATTTTGTCTTGTATTTTTAAAATTCTGGCAGCGGTTAATGCCGCCAAAGCGTTTGAAATATTATGCTTTCCGGGTATTTTTAAGATTTTTTTTAATTTTTTTGCCTGCTGTTGCTTCAGCGAATATTTTTTAATTGCAAATTGGAAATCGCCTGCCAGTATTTTGCGGATGTTTTTGTCGTTCCAATTTGCCGCCAAAAATCCGTCAGCCGGCAGTCGCCTAACGTATTTTTTGAAAGCGCTCAAAACATTTTTAAGATTTTTATAATAATCCAGGTGGTCTGCTTCAACAGAGGTTAAAACAATGATTTTCGGCCAGTAATTCAAAAAAGAGGCAAAATGCTCGTCTGCTTCAATAACCAGATATTCAGAATTACCGACTCGGCAGTTGCTGTTATTAAATTCCTTGAGTTTTGTGCCGAGAATTACCGTAGGATCCAAGCCAGCTTTTACCAGTAAAAGTCCGAGCATTGCCGCAGTCGTGCTTTTGCCGTGAGTGCCGGAAACAGCAATGGTATAATGCTTTTTTGTCAGTTTTCCCAACGCTTGCGGATAGCTGAATATCGCAACATCTGCCGCTCGCCGCGCTTTTTGAAGCTCTGGATTGTTTTTTTTGACTGCCGGGCTGTAAATTACCAATTTGACATTATTGGAAAGATTTTCCTTTTTGTGTTTCCCTATTTTGATTTTAGCGCCTTTCTTTTTTAAAGCATCGGTAATTTCAGAAGAACATAAATCAGAACCGTAAACTTGACAGTCTTTTTTAAGATAATACTCTGCCAGAGCTGAAACCCCTATTCCGCCAATGCCTATAAAATGAATCTTTAATTTCATTGACCTTTTAGTTCGCATGATTCCAAAACAAAATATTCCGGCCCGCCGCGCTTAAGGCGGCTTTCCATTATTTCAATGGAATTGACTTCAAAACTTAAATCAATATCTTCGTTTATTTCCGGCCTTTCTCCAGTTTCCATTTGTCTGAATTCCCAGGTTTTTATTCTTGCCAAAGTTATGTGGGGATTGAGATTTATTTCTTTAATTCTATCTCCTGTTACCCAGACCATTCTCGGGATTATGCCGGCATTAAGCGATTTTTTAGGAGGACCGTAGCATATTCTATTCAAACGAATATCAAAAGATTTTTTTTTAGCAGCCGTTTTCTTTATTTTTTGGCAAAGATCCATTATTTCTTCGTCCGATAAATAGCCTAAGAACTCCAGAGTTATGTGCAAATTTTCTTTTTTTGTCCATTTTGCTGGCAAATCTGGCCATTTTTCTTTGTATTTTTCCAATCTGTTTTTTATATTTTCCGGCAGATTTATGGCAATAAAGATTCTCTGACGCATATTATAATTTTAGCAAAATTTATGCTAAAATTCAACTATCTATCATTTTTGTTTTGTGAAAGAGGTTTATTTGTACAAAAAAATAACTGAAAGCGAGGTGAAGTGCCTAACTTGCGCTCATTTTTGCCGAATTTTACCGAACAAAAAGGGCATTTGCGGCGTGAGAAAAAATATAGGCGGCAAACTTTTTGCCTTAAATTACGGCAAAGCCGCTGCTTTTAACATTGACCCAATTGAAAAAAAACCTTTTTTTCATTTTTTACCCGGCAGTTATTCTCTTTCAGTGGCAGCGGTTGGCTGCAATTTTCAATGTTTAAGCTGCCAGAATTGGGATATTTCCCAGGAGTTTAAAAATAAAAAAGAGATTCCCGGGCGAAATCTATCCCCGGAAAAAATCGTTAAAACAGCCCTTAATAATAAACTGCCAAGCATCTCTTACACTTATACCGAACCGGTAATTTTTTTGGAGTACGCTTTGGACACAATGAAATTAGCCAAAGACGCAGGCTTGAAAAACAGTTTTGTTTCCAATGGTTTTATGAGCCGTGAATCCGTCAAAGCAGCAATCCCCTATCTTGACGCTGTTAATATAGACATTAAAAGTTTTTCCGATGATTTCTATAAAAAAAATTGCGGAGCAAAATTGCAGCCTGTTTTAGATACCGCTGAATTAATGAAAAAGTCAGGCGTTTGGCTGGAAATAACCACTTTGGTTATTCCCGGTCTTTCTGACTCAAAAGAAATGTTCAAAGAAATAGCCGAATTTATCAAAGAAAAATTAGGAACTGAAACGCCTTGGCATATATCTCGTTTTTCCGGCTCTATTTCCTGGAAATTGTCTAATTTGCCCGAAACGCCTGTTGAAACTTTGAAAATAGCTTACGAAATCGGCAAAAAATCCGGTTTAAAATATGTTTATACCGGTAATGCGCCAGGCCTGCCTTCGGAAGACACCTTTTGCCCTAAATGCCGCGTCCTGTGCATTGACAGGACGAGTTATCTTGTTCATCGTTATGATAAGCAGGGAAAATGCCCCAAATGCGGACAAAATTTGAATCTAATCTTAATTTAATATGGACAATATAATTTTTGCAGCCATATCTCCCCATCCTCCGATAATTTTGCCTTCAGTAGGTTCTGAACGGAATAGAAAGCAAGTTAAAAGCACAATTGCGGCATTAACGGGTCTTGGCAAAGAGCTGAAAAAATTAAAGCCGGACTTAATAATTATCAGCTCCCCTCATCCTGATTGGGGTTTTCAGGTCCCCTTATATTTTCTTGCCAAGGATTTTCAAGGGAAAATTGAGCAAGTTTTAATCGGCTTGGAATCGCCGGAAAATTATTTCAAAAAGGGCGCTAAATTTCTAAGTTCTAATTTTCAGTTTCCAGGCAAATCCCAAACGCCGAATTTAAAAGTTGCCCTTATAGCCAGCGGCGATTTGTCTCATCGCTTAAAAAAAGACGGGCCTTACGGAATTCATCCGGACGGTCCAAAATTTGACAAAGAACTGATTGAAAGTTTAAGGAAAAAAGACATTGAAGATATTTTAAAGTTGGACGAAAAATACCCGGAAGCCGGAAATTGCGGACTGTCTTCTTTTTGTTTTATTTTAGGCATTCTTGAATCAACAAAAGTGGATTATCAGCCGAAAATTTTATCTTACGAATGCCCGTTCGGAGTCGGCTATTTAACGGCAAAATTTAAAATAAGACGATGAAATTTACAATAGAAAATCCGCCAAAAGAAAATATATACAATTTAATGAGAAAATCCGGTTATTTTTTTCAAAAAGAAGACAAGGAAAAAGAAGAATTTTCTTTTACCCGTCCGGCGCGAGGATATCCCAGATTTCACCTTTTTTTAAAAATCAAAAACAAAAGTTTAATTTTTAGTTTGCATTTAGACCAAAAAAAGCCGATTTACAAAGGGAAAACAGCCCATAGCGGCGAATACAACAGTGAAATTGTCAAAGAAGAAGCAAAAAGAATAGATAAATTGCTGTCCGGATTTTAAAATCAGACTGCTGGGAAAAAATGAAAATTTATGGTAAAATTTTCTAAATAGCAATTAATAATTAAAAAATTTAAAAATATGAATTCATATATTTTACTTGCCAAAGAAGCAGTGGAAAATTATATAAAAGACGGAAAAAGAATTGAACCGCCGGAAACTTTGCCAAAAGAATTTTTCGAAAAAAGAACCGGCGTTTTCGTAACTATTAAAAAAAGCGGCAAATTAAGAGGATGCATCGGCACTTATCTGCCGACCAGGGTGAATATAGCTGAAGAGGTAATCCATAATGCCATAGAGGCGTCCAGCAAAGATTACCGTTTTGAGCCGGTTCAGAAAAAAGAACTTAGTTCTCTTTGTTATGAAGTTTGCATTTTAAGCGAGCCGGAAGAAGTTAAAAACACGGAGTCGTTAGACCCTAAAAAATTCGGCGTAATAATAAAGACAGCCCCTTTCACTTATCCGAATCAAAACGTGATTTTTGACGGAAAGGTTTCCTTTAAATCAGGGCTTTTGCTTCCCGATTTGGCAGGAATAGATACAGTTGAAAAGCAAATTTCAATTGCCTGCCAGAAAGGAGGAATAAATCCGGAAAAAGAAAAAATATTCATTTACCGCTTTACGGCGGAAAAATATCAATAAAGAGCGAAGAGAATGGCTGATAACAATAAAAAACTTGCCGGGATTTTTCGCGAGATAGCGGATTTGCTGGAAATAAAAGGTACGGCTTTCAAACCTGCTGTTTACAGAAAAGCGGCTGAAGTTTTGGATTTTTCAGACAAAGACGTTTCTTTATTTTATAAAGGGAAAAAAGCGGAAAAAATCCCCGGCATTGGAAAAAGCATTGGAGCAAAGATAAAAGAATATTTGGACAAAAAGAAAGTAAAATATCTGGACGAATTAAGGGAAGAGACGGCAATTCAGCATATTGTCGCTTATTTTTTCAAAACCAAAGGAATTTCCATCAGCCAGCTTAAATACAGCGCAAAAAAGAAAAAAATCATTTATTCAAGATTTACCAGGCCAGCCAAACAATTATTGGAATTGGCAGGCTCTGTGGAAAAGGCGAAAAAAGCGATTGATAAAGTTGCCGAATGGGCAAAATCAAGAAATTTGGATTATGCCATTGAAACCGTTTTCAAAAAATGGCTGGAATTAGACAAATTAAAGCCCAAAGAAATAGTCAAAAAGCCGCACTATCAAGGAAACGCAATGGTCTGGTCGCAAGCCAAAGGAAAATGGTATGTAATTTCTCCTGAAGGAGATTGGTTGGAGTTTGCCGGAGATGAAAAAGATATTGAATGGAAAATAGCAAAATAGAAATAAAAGTCCGTGAGAAATATTTTTATCGGCACATCCGAGTTCGGAGCAATTATTTTGGAAAAGCTTGCCAGGTCAACCAACAAGCCTTTTTTAGTAATTTCCACTCCTGATAAAGCGGTTGGCAGAAAACAAATTATTGTTTCCCCGCCAGTTAAAATTTCAGCTGAAAAATACAAAATTCCGGCTGTTCGGCCGGAAAATATTGCCGACTTTGCGGATGAAATTAGGAAACTGCGGCCAGACCTGATTATTCTTGCCTCTTACGGACAAATTATTCCAAAAGATATTTTAGCTGTTCCCCGATACGGCTGTCTCAACGTGCATCCTTCTTTGCTGCCGTTATGGCGCGGGCCTTCGCCCGTTCAATACGCTATTTTAAACGGCGACAAAAAAACCGGAGTCAGTTTAATAAAAATGACTGCAGAGCTTGATGCAGGTCCGATTTTTGCCCAAAAGGAAACAGAAATAGGCAGCAAAGAGAATTTTCAAAGCTTGCGCGACAAATTGGCAGAACTCGGAGCCGAACTGCTTGCCGAAACTTTGCTTAAATTGTTTGCGGAAAAAATTTTTCCTATGGCCCAGGACAATTCAAAAGCGACTTACAGCAGGATTTTGAAAAAAGAAGACGGAAAAATTGACTGGCGCAAGCCGGCTGAAGCTTTGGAAAGGCGGATAAGGGCTTTTTATCCCTGGCCTGGCAGCTATGCTTTTTGGCAGAGAAGCGGCAAGCCGGTAAAGATTAAAATTTTAAAAGCAAAAATTTCCAAGCTGAAAGAAAAAGAAAAACATCCGATTGGAAAAGTTTTATCCGCTCCCCCGCCGGACGCGATAAGGGTGCAGTGCGCTGAAGATTTTTTAATTGTTGAAAAACTGCAGATGGAAGGCAGAAAAGAAATGCTCTCAGGAGATTTTTTAAGGGGTTATGCGGATTTCCTTGGTTCAGTGTTAAATTAAGGCAATATGCTTTCGCACAATGATTTAAAAAAAGGAGTAAAATTCCTTTTAAACGGCCAGCCTTACGAGGTGTTGGATTTTTCTTTTGTTTTTAAGGGGAGAGGCAGTTCCCTTTGCCAAACGAAAATCAGGAACTTAATTAGCGGCAGCCTGATATCAAAAAACTTTCATACCGGAGAAGAGTTTGAAGAGGTTGAAATTGAAAAAATCAAGGCTGAATTTTTATACGCTCACAAAAATAAATATTTTTTTTGCAAAGAAAAAAACCCTGCTGACAGGTTTGATTTGGACAAAGAAGTTATTGGCGCAAGCGCGATTTTTCTAAAGCCGAATCAAGGCGTTGAGGCGATTATGTTTGAAGGAAAAATAATAAACGTTTCTTTGCCGATAAAAGTTCATTTGAAAGTGATTGAAGCTCCGCCCGGGGTCAAGGGAGACAGGGCGCAGTCCGGCACAAAAATAGCGGTTTTGGAAACCGGAGCCGAGGTTAACGTTCCTTTGTTTGTTAAGGCTGACGACATTGTTGAAATCAACACTGAAAAGGGAGAGTATGTAAAAAGAGTTTAAATCTTGAATTTTTTGCGCGATTCGGCTTTTCTTACTTTTTTCTCGTCCATGCCGAAATGATGAGCTATTTCATGCCAGACCGTATTTTTAACGATATCCCTAATTTTTTCTTCCGAATCAGCCGCTTCTTCAATCGGATTTTTAAAAATTGTAATTTTATCCGGCAAAACTTGGCCGTAGCCCCATCTTTGAGATTGGGGAATTCCTTCATACAGTCCTAAAAGAAAAACCCCTTTTCTTATTTTTAATTTTTTTAATTGTTCCGGACTCGGTTCTTCTTCAACAACAATATCAACGTTTTCCATTTTTTTTAAAAACTCTTCGGGAATAGCTTTAATTCCCTCTTCCACCAATTTTCTGAATTTTTCAATCCCCGGCATATCTTTAAAAATTCTTTTTCAGTCTTAACAATAATTTTAAGGCTGCTTCAGAACTGTTAACCAGATAATAAATCTTGGTGTCTTTTTTGCCGATTGTTTTATTTTTTTTATATAAAGTTTTTTCAAACCATTTAAGAAGGGGCCGCCAGTAATTTTTATGAATCAGGATAATGGGGATTTTTTTGATTTTTTTAGTCTGGACCAGCGTTATTATTTCAAAGAATTCGTCAAGCGTGCCAAATCCTCCCGGCAGGAATACATAAGCCTGGGAAGCAAAGGTAAGCATCACTTTTCTTATGAAGAAATAACGAAAAGAAATTGAATCTTTAACGTATTTATTCAGTTTTTGCTCTTCAGGCAGGTTGATATTAATGCCCACGGAATTGCCTCCGGCCGTAAAAGCCCCTTTATTGGCGGCCTCCATAATTCCTCCGCCGCCTCCGGTTACAATAGTGTAGCCTTTTTTTGAGAGCTGATAAGCGAGCTCAAAAGCTTCATTGTAATATCTTGTTTTCGGTTTTGCCCTGGAAGAGCCGAAGAATGTTACGGTTTTATTGTATTTTTTCAAAAAATTAAAACCGCTCAGAAATTCTTTCAATATTCTGGATATTCTGACAAAAGAAATATCTTCAATGTGTTTTTTCGTGGCAAAGCCGTTTTTATTTTTCATCGTATTTTTCAAATATATCATTTTTATTTATGATTTTCAAATTATTATAATAAAATAAAAAATCAAACTAAGACTAATTAGCTTGATTTTCTTTATAGTAATTTAAAGATAAAATTATTGGGTTATTGTTACTTCGGATTCAGTGGCGCTGGATTCCACGGTAATGCTCACGATTGTAGCTCCGCTTAGGACAGCTGTTAAGTCATAGCCAGTGTCTCCTCCCGCA
Organism: uncultured Candidatus Saccharibacteria bacterium; assembly: GCA_964557715.1. Lineage (GTDB taxonomy): Bacteria > Patescibacteriota > Minisyncoccia > Minisyncoccales > RBG-13-42-11 > CAZLAP01. The sequence continues at coordinate 3,882 of CAZLAP010000023.1, read as the reverse complement.
GTTCCTTCTGTCGGGTCTCTGGGCAAAGTATTTGTATCAGATACTATATCAGTGCAGGTGACAACGTCAACTGCTACCGGGTCAGGATCTCCTGCCGCGCTGGTTTCTACGCAATCAGGCCATTCTTGGTTAGTTGCCACATAAGCGTAAACTGCGTTAACTATGCTGTTGACATGGCTCCATCTTGTTGCTTCGCGCGCCCTAAGAAATTGTTCTCCCGGCTGGATAATGATAACTATTGCCGAAGCCAAAATGGCAATAATGCCGATAACAATTAAAAGCTCTATTAAAGTAAAACCTGTTTCATTTCTTTTCATAAAAATATTTTTAATTTAATTTACGACTTTTTTATTGTAATGATTTTTCAGACAAAAGCCATCCTTCTGAATTCTTTAATTTAATCTGAATTCTTTAATTTAATTTTATACCAATTGTTTTCAATGTCAATACCTTCATTCGGCTCTTTATAAACAGGTAATTCATTTTCATTTATTGTTATAAAACTTGTCGGCGGCTTTAAATACCGTCTTAATCTTAAATCGTGGAAATATTCCGGAATTGGCAAAAAAATAATAAAATATAGAACAGCTCCCAAAAAAAACAGTCCGGTAACAACAATAACCGCTGCAACAACGAGCCCGTACTGTCTGGATTTTTTCATTTTTTGTTTCATAAAAAATTAATGAATTGCGTAAATAATTGCCAGAAAAGCGATTACCAAGCTAAAAACAAAAAGCAGAATAAGCAAAGAATACCTTTTTTTTTCAGAATACAAAATTTCCTCGTGTTTTTTTATTTTCTCTATCAAAAGATTAACCCCAGACCTTATGAAATTGCTTTCATTTTTCCGCATGGCTAGGCCTATGACATTGGCAAAAAGCACTGCTTTTTCCTTGGAAAAAAAAGAAGAGGGCTTTATATTCAATAAAGGATTGCCGATTTCCACTTCTTGTTCAAAGTTTTTTTGAAAATATTCTTTTATTCCGGGGAGAAGAGCCGAGCCACCGGCTAATATTATTTTTCCCACTTCAAGCCCTGATTTGTTTTTATAATGCTTTAAAGCGTTTTTTGTTTCTTTGACAACAGCGGAAAAACACTCTTCCAGGATAAAAGGAACTTGGGAAGACGTTTTTTCGGAAAAGTAAAAGCCGGACGATTTGTTCTCTGAAGCCGTTCCTTTTATGAATCCCAGAGCCTGTTTTGCCTGTTCCGCTTCCTCTTCCGTTATTTTCAATTTCTCGGCAATTTTTTGGGTAAAATAATCTCCGGCGTATGAAATGCTTATAGACATAGACAGGGTTTTTTTCAGGTTGAAGATATTTATTATGCTTGTTCTGGCGCCAATATCAATAATGGCAATGCCGCTTTTTTGTTCTTGAGACGACAACAAGGCCCTGCCTATTGAAGCGGCTTCAATGTCAAAAACAACCGGGTCTGTTTTTTGAGTCCAGAAAAAATAAATATATTGGTCAACTATTTCGCCGGAAACCGCCACGGCAAGAACTCTCGCTTCTTTTTCTGTTTCTTCAAGCATTATGTAATCCCAATAAACGCCTTCAAAAATAAAAGGAATATTTTCTTTAATTGATTTTTTAACGTTTTCCTTCAGATTGTCTTTTGATTCAAACTTAAACTCCCTGATAAAGGCTTTGGATTCAGGCAGGCTGAATATCACTTTTATCCTGCTTCTTTTTTTTATTTTTATCGGTTTCGGTTTTGTTTTTCTAAGAGTTTCCTGGAATATTTCTCCCAATTCTTTGGTGTTTTTGATGTTTCCGTTTTCCACTGTTCCTTTTTTCAAAATTGACCTGCCGTAAAATTTTACGTTTTTTTCCTTGTCCAATTGAAGAATTTCTATGGAGTGGTCGCTTATGTCAACACCCATTACAGGAGAATGCCTGAAAGTATTGATATTTTTAAAAAAGTTAATTTTCATTTTTTCCCGGTAAATTTATGCGCATAATTATTTTCTCACATTTTCAGTTAAATAAAAAGTTCTTTCAAATTCAAATTCTTCTCTCTCGAGAGGATTGTGAAACTCTATTGTCATTCTCGCCATTATTGTTCCGGGCGTGTTTTCATAAGAAGCGTTTAAAAATTCCAGTTCAGCAATTTCCGCCGAATCTGAAGTCAGAAAAACGGGAGAACTTTCTCCTTCCGTGATTGCCAGTTTCCAAATTCCGTCAGAAGAAACAAGAGCAAACTCGGTCGGATTTTTTGCCGAGTCTTTCATAGTTAAAGAGAGGGAAGAAGAAGAGTTTCCGGGAACCGGAGAAATTATTGAATCAGCATCTCTTATGCTTCGGGAAATTTTTTCCATAGAAAAAACCGCGCTTTGTGTTGTTTCTTCTATGGCTGTGATTTTTGATTTGCCTTTTATAATATTAATGTTAAACGCGATAAAAGTGCTCACTACCACAGAGACGATTCCGATATAAATTAAAAATTCTATAAATGTGAATCCTTTGCTGTTTTTTTTATTTTTTCCAGCCATATTTTATTTATTATTATTCAGGGCTTTCGCCCAGATATATCTCTTCAAGCTCTGCTCCCGGAGCGGATAAGGAAATTTTTTTTGTTTCAGAATTTTGCCAGATTGCGTATCCTGCGGAGTAGTTTTCCAAGCTGTTAAAATAGCCGTCTTTCGGGTCAAAGACGGGATTGGAAAGAAAATCCGGATAAATGCAAGGATAAAGATTATACTGGTTAATTTCTGTTCCGATTAATGTCGGGCTTTCCTGAATAGCGCCTGCTCCGCAAACCCATTCTTCCTTGTTATGTGAAAGTTTTTGTTTTATTGCATGAAGAATCGCGTTTAGATGGATTTCTCTTTGCTTGTCTCTGTTTCTGGCAAATTGCTCCCCCGGATCAATTATAAAAATGATTCCGGCAGTAAGCAAAACAACTATTGAAATTGCGATTAAAACTTCTAAAAAAGTAAAACCTTTGTTTTTTATTTTTCCCATTGATTTTTAAAAATTAGCGATTTCTCTCCAGTCGGCAATTATTATTTTCGGCTCCGAAGAAGAAACGTTAATTTTTATCCTTTTTGCGTAGCTAGAAATTTCTCCTTCAATTTTCCCTTCAATTTTAATGATTTTTTGCGATTCCCAGCTTCCTTCCAAGGGCAAGATATCGCAATATCCGTTTCCAATGACAAACCTTTCATTTCCCGAATAATCCGGATCAAGCCTTAAGCTGTAAAGCGCTCTTTCTGCGCAAAGATTAGCCAAAGACAAAGCTTCTTTTGAAAATTCCCTGGACAGGCCTCTGTCCATTTCCCCTATTGACCTTGAAAAAGTTCCGGCAACAATTAAAACAGCCACAGCTCCGATAATGAGAACGGAAGTCAGGGCGACAAAACCGGCATCTTTTTTATTTCTTAACATAATAAAAATTTATACTTTCAAAAACTTACCATTATTATTCTTCTTCTGATTCGCTCCGCCAATCGGTAAGATGTTCGTTAAAGGATACTGATCTGGCTCCGCTTATGGATTGCCATTCAACAGTGGAAGTTATGATTTTTACCCCTTCCTGGACATCGCCAATTTCAATGGTTCTTTCAAATTTATCCTCTGTCGTATCGGGCCAATCTCCTGTTGTCTGCCATTTGCCGCCAACCAGCTCAATTCCGTAAGCGCCGTTTGTCAAATTTTCAAAATTAAAATCGCGGATGGCGCGAACTGCTTCTATTCCTTCTTTGGCGAGAAAAATTGCCTGAGCCCTTTCCGCGCTTTGGCTTGAAGAAATATGAGAGCTTAAAAACAAAGAAGAGACTGCGGCAACTCCGGTAATGAAGATTGTTATTGCAAGCAGAATTTCTATTAAGCTTTGCCCTTTGTTTTTGTTCATAATTTTATCTTTGAATTTGAACTCTTC
>CAZLAP010000022.1:0-9412 GCA_964557715.1 uncultured Candidatus Saccharibacteria bacterium | reverse complement strand
TGTGCTTCCTCGGAGGAAGCACAAGCCTTGATCGCCAAAATGGCGGTTTTTTGCTAAAATGGAAAAACAAAAATCAATGGAACCTTTATCTTCAAAAATCAGGCCGAAAACATTAAAAGATTTTAAAGGGCAGGAGCATTTAGTTGGCGAAGGAAAACCCTTGAATCTCGCCATAAAACAGAAGCATCTGTTTTCTTTTGTTCTCTGGGGACCGCCTGGTTCCGGTAAAACGACCCTGGCTAAAATATATGCCAACAGTCTGAACGCTAAGCTTTACGAATTGTCCGCTGTTTCTTCCGGCAAAGCTGATATTAAAAGAATTATTGAAGAGGATACAAATAAATATCCCAAGATTTTGTTTTTGGACGAAATACACCGCTTTAACAAATCCCAACAAGATTATCTGCTTCCTTTTGTGGAAAGAGGGGAGATAACGCTTGTCGGAGCTACCACGGAAAATCCAAGCTTTGAAATAATTTCACCGCTGCTTTCCCGCTGCAAGATTTTTGTTTTAAACGAGCTTTCTGGCAGAGAAATGGAAGCCATAATTAAAAGAACCGGCTTTAAAATGAACAAAAAAGCAAAAGACTGGCTTATTAACATGGCTAACGGAGACGCAAGGCAGGCCATTACCATGCTGGAAAATACGCACCAGCTTTACAAAAAAATTACCGTAGACAATTTAAAAAATACCTTGCAGTCCAAATTTTTAAGATATGACAAAGCGGGGGAAGAACATTATAATACCATTTCAGCTTTCATTAAAAGCATGAGAGCCGGCCAACCGGATGCTGCCCTGTATTATCTGGCCAGGATGATAGATTCAGGAGAAGACCCAAAATTCATAGCCAGAAGAATGGTTATATTTGCCTCAGAAGATATTGGTTTGGCTCAGCCAACAGCCTTGGTGGTGGCAAACGATGTCTTTAGAGCAGTAGAAACCATCGGACTGCCTGAATGCGGCATTAATCTGGCTCACGGAGCGACTTATCTGTGCCAGTGCAAAAAAAACAGAAGTTCTTATAATGCCTATATGGCTGCCATGAAGGACGTAAAAACATACGGCAACCTGCCTATACCTTTAATGTTGAGAAACCCGGAAACAAAGCTAATGGAAGAGCTGAATTACGGAAAAGGATACGAAAAATACAGCAAAGAAGATTTTCTTCCCGATAAACTGAAAGGCAAAAAATATCTAAAATAATACTAATGGCTTGTGCTTCCTCGGAGACCCGAGCGACAACGAAGGGATCAAAGAGAACTTCGTTCTCTTTTCTAACTTCATCCCGTAAACGGGATTCGTTTGAAAAAGAAGATTTATCTTCTTTGCTGAAGCACAAGCCATTTTTTAGGGGCACTTTGTGCTTCCTCGGAGGAAGCACAAAGTGCCCTTTTTCGTTTTTAGCCCTCGGCGCAAAAATTGCACGAGGGTTTTTTCTTTTTGAATAAAAAATGATTTTTGCTAAAATAAGACAATGAAAGAGTTTGAAATTTCAACTCAAAAAAGACACCAGTTAATAGATATTACGGATAAGGTTGAAAAAACAATAGAAGAGTCCGGCCTTAAAAACGGAATTGTTTTGATTTTTGTTCCGCACTCAACAGCCGGCATTTTGCTGACCGAGAACGAGAAGGGCTTAAAACGGGACTGGCTGGCTGTGTTCAAAAAATTGGCTTCCGGAGATTTTCAGCACAATAAAATAGACAACAACGCTGATTCCCATATTCTTTCCGGCCTTATAGGCCAGGGGAAAAATCTGCCTGTTCAAAACGGCCGCCTAATCAGAGGAACCTGGCAGCAAATTTTCTTAGCTGAATTTGACGGACCCAGAACCAGAAAAGTGATTGTTTATGAAATATAAGGCAAAAAAATGGTCGCAGATTGTTACTGAAAAAAGCAATGCCTTAGACCTTGAAAAAGGCGTTTTCACCTGGAAAAACCCAAAGCTGATTGCCGCATCATTAAAACGATCCGCAAAAGCAAGCTTGCGGCGCAAAGCAAAACCCTTTCAATCGGCAATGTCCATGCTTAATTTTTACATCAATAGAGCGGGCAGGGGATTGCCGGCAAAACAGAAAAAAACGCTTGAGCAGGCAAAAATTGAATTAAGAAGATTGTTCAAAAAAAATAAAAAATAGTATAATGATAAAAAAATGAAGGTTAATATAAAATCAACAAACTTGAAATTAACCTCAGGAATCAAAAAAGCGATTGAAGAAAAAATAGCGCCTTTGGATAAATTTTTGCCTAATGCCAATATGCCGGTTAAGGCTTTTGTTGAAGTTGCGCTTGAAACGAAACATCATAAAAAGGGAGGTATTTACTACGCTGAAGCAAACATTCAAGTACCAGGCAAAATTATTCGCTCAGAAGCAAAAGAAGAAAGCCTTTACAAGGCGATTAATGAAGTGAAAGACGAACTCCAGCTGCTTTTAAAAAAATATAAAAACAGGCAAATTGCCAAGAAAAGATAAAACAAGATTTTTCAAAAAAATAAAAATTGTGGTATATTGAAAAAAACGAAAAAGGTCAAAAAAATATTCAAATTAACGAATAATCATTATGAATAAAAACTTATTAATATTTATTATTCTTGTTTTGGCGATTATCGGCGCGGGCTTAGGAATTTATTTCTTGCAAAGCGATAAAAAAGAGCTTGCAACAGACGAAGAATATCCGATTTCAACTTCGCAAAACGAAGAAACTGTTCTTGAAAAAAATGATTTTTCCATTTTAGTTCCCGAAGGCTGGTTAGAATCAAACGCCTTCCCTAACATTCCGGCAATGGTTATCTATGCCGATGAGGAAATTACTGATCCTGCAGCCCAAAAAGTCAATTTCAGAAGCTACTATTCAATAAATTACGATGCTCTTGAAAACAAAACAATAGAAGATTATGCTGACTATATAAAAGAAAGCTTGAGCCAGATTTTTGAAAATATAGATTTTACCAAAGAGACAACAACTGAATTAAACGGCCAGAATGTTAATACCATTGAAATGGAAATAACTCAAAAAGAAATTGATTTTAAGGTTTTAACTTTTTTAATTAAAGGCAAAGGAAACGATGTTTGGATAATCTCCTTTAACACCGTAAAAAGCAATTGGGACCAATACCAAGAATTGTTCCAAAAAATAGCGTCAAGCTTTAAAATCAAATAAAATATAAAATATGGATATCCGCAACAAGTTTGCTTATCATCTGACTGTTGCTTTGATGTCGGTTTTTCTGATAGGCATTTTGCATTTTTCAGGAATAGAATTAGGCAGAGCCATTGCCGGAACCGCCTTTATTCTTCTTTTTCTGACGCTTATTATCGGGCCTATTATGAAGCTCTGGAAGCCGGCTATGGAAGCTTTGCCCTGGAATTTGCCTTGGAGCTGGAGAGGCGAATTGGGCATTTGGTTTACCATAATTTCCATTTTGCACATATTGTTTGTTTTTTACGGAAGACAATGGGATATTTCTAGTTATCTGGCCAATATGCGGCTTTCAGACTTAACAGCTTTTATTGCCATTTTCTTGGCCCTTGTCTTAGCCGTAACTTCCCTGAATAGAATAATCAGATTTTTGGGAATTTCCTGCTGGCGCTGGCTCCAGAGTTTTGCTTACGTTATTTTTTATTTAGTCGGCGCCCACACTATAAACCATGCCTTTTTAAGGCCGGGCAGGCCGGAAGATTGGCTGCATTGGTTCTATCTGACAGCCATAATCACAGTTATTCTTTTGCAATCGCTCGCTTTTGTCAAAATGGTTGGCAATTACCGAAGAAGGCTGAAAGAATATGAGTAAAATAATTTTTATCGCTGCTGTTGTTATTTTCTTAATTGGAATTGCGGCCTGGCTGTTTTTAAGCATTTATCAAGAAACTGAAACCGGCAATCAATTTGAAACAGAGGTTGCCAATCCTGCTTCAGCTTATTGCGAAAGCCTTGGCGGCACAGTGGAATTTGTTGAAACCGAAGAAGGTCAAATCGGAATGTGCAGTTTGCCTGACGGACGCGTTTGCGAAGAGTGGAAGCTGTACCGAAATGAATGCCAATAAATTATTGGCTAAAAAAAACGCTGAAAAAGCGTTTTTTTATTTTACAGAATAAAAACAGAAATTATTTTGCCATTGTCCTGTTCTTTGATTTTGCTATAATAAATGATAATAATGTTAATAAACTATGTCTATATCTATTCAAAAATTAAAAGAGATCCTGATAAAGGAAAAACACCTAAAAGAAAAAGAATTTGACAAAATTGAAAAAGAAGCCGATTCAAAAAACACTCCTGTGGAAATTATTTTAGTGCAAAAAGGAATAATCAAGGATGAAGTTCTGGGAAAATTAATTTCAGAAAATATCGGCTATCCTTTTATCTCTTTACAAAAAGCCTATCTTAGCAACATTAAAAAAGAGCTTTTGTATTATATTCCGGAAGTGGTAGCCCATTCTCAGCAAGCAATTATTTTTGAAGAGACAAAAGACGGAATATTAAACCTGGCAACCTCCAATCCGGAAAATTACGAATTTATAAAGCAGTTGGAGCAAAAAGCCGGAAAAAAAATAAACGTTTATTATGCTACGCCTTTTAACCTCGAATCCGCCCTCCTTAAAGGCTACAAAGGAGATTTAAGAAAAGGAGTTGACAACTTGCTTGATTCTTTAAAAAGAAAACCGGTTCTTCTGGAAGAAAGCATTGTTAATTTAGTCAACTTATTTATAGAGTACGCTTATTTGAACGAAGCTTCCGATATACACCTCACTCCGCTAAAAGAGATTGCTCAAATTCGTTTTAGAATAGACGGAGTTTTGTACAAGGTAGCTGAATACCCAATTGAACTTCACGGCAGAATTGTTTTGCGGATAAAAATTCTGTCCCGTTTAAGAATAGACGAGCACTCTTCTCCTCAAGACGGCAGACTCAGCTATTCCATTAAAGGAGAAAGCATAGATATCCGCGTTTCCATAATACCGGTAACCGGAGGAGAAAATATAACTATGCGTCTGCTGGCGCAAAGAGGCAGAAAATTCACCTTAAATGAAATAGGCTTCTTGGGCAATGACCTAAAAAAAGCTGAAGAAGCTGCTAAAGGATCCTGGGGTATGATACTTGCGGTTGGGCCTACCGGCTCCGGAAAAACCACTACTATGTATGCCATGCTCCATCTTTTAAACAAACCGGAAGTGAATATAACGACTATTGAAGACCCGATTGAGTATAAAATTGAAGGAATACAACAAATGCAGGTTAATCCGCGTAAAAATATAACTTTTGATTCCGGACTGCGCGCTATTGTCCGCCAAGACCCTGATATTATTCTGGTAGGAGAAATAAGAGACAATGAAACCATGAAAATAGCGATTAATTCAGCTATGACCGGCCATTTAGTGCTTTCAACTCTGCATGCTAACGATGCGGCAACAGCCTTGGTAAGGCTGGTAGAGCTGGGAGCAGAGCCTTATCTTGTGGCTTCTGCGGTGAACGTAATAATAGCCCAGAGATTGGTTCGCAAAATATGTCCTGTTTGTTCTGTTAGCGTTTCTTTGACTGCAAGCGAAATTGAAATGATATCAAGGGATCCGGAGGTTTTAAAAATAATAAAAGAGGTTTCTAAAAAAGAAGATTTGTCTGAAATTAAAATAAAAAAGGGAACAGGCTGTAAAATTTGCGAAGGAAGCGGTTATGCCGGAAGAATCGGAATTTTTGAAGTAATGGAAATAGAAGAGAAAATTCAAAAATTCGTTGTGGATAAAATGCCTTCAAAAGAAATAAGAAGAATGGCGGTAGAGCAGGGAATGACTTCAATGCTTCATGACGGAATAGTTAAGGTTATTATGGGAATTACCACTTTGGAAGAAGTTATGAAAACAGTTAAAGCGTAAAAAATATGGCTTTGCAAGAATCAAAAAAAAGCATTATCTCTAATTTGGCCCGCTCAATAGGGCTGGGGAAAATAAAAGATAAAGAAAAATTAGATCTTGCCAAAAATCTCATTCTGCTTCTTAACAGCGGCATTCCTGTTAATGAAGGCCTTAAAATCATTGTCAACCAAACAAATCCGGGGCCTTACAGAAATTTTCTCAATAAAGCTCAAAAAAAAGTTGAAACAGGAAGCCCTCTTTATGGAGTTTTTAAAGAAAACATAAATTTTGACCAGATTTTTGTCAATTTTGTCAAAGCTGGCGAAGAAACAGGAAACTTAACGCAAAACCTGCAATTTCTATCAGAATGGCTGGAAAAAAGCATAATCTTAAAAAAGGAAATCGGCTCGGCAACGCTCTATCCTAAAATTATAATAACTTTTGCCGTTATTCTCGGCTTAGGGCTTTCAATTTTTGTTCTTCCTCAGATTGTAAACGTTCTCACCGGCCTGCAAGTAACTCTTCCTCCGACAACAAGAGCTCTTTTATATGTTTCCAATCTTATGCAAGACTATGGAATTCTTATTGCTCTTGGATTAGCTGTTTTGGTTATTTTTGTCAAACTTTTGCTTATGGTTAAATTTATTAAAAAAATGGTTGAAATTTTAATGATTAGAATGCCGATTGTAGGGCCATTTTTCCGCAGCTATCAGCTTGCCGTTATTGCCCAGCTTGCTTCAACTCTTTTCCGCAGCGGTATTCCTTCCAATCAGATTTTAAAAATTATCGGCGATTCCATACCGAGTTATTATTACAGAGATTCAATTCTGAAAATCAGGGAAAAGGTGGAAAAAGGGACTAATTTTTCAAAAGCAATAAAAGAATATCCCCGTCTTTATGCGCCGGTTTTTATCAGCGTTGTTTCGGTGGGAGAAGAAACAGGAACTTTTGACGAATCCTTCGCTTATTTGGCTGACTTTTTTTCTTCGGAAATTTTCAGGAAAATCAAAACCTTGCCGACAATAATAGAGCCTTTGCTTCTTATAGTTATCGGCATTTTTGTGGTTTTTATAGCCAGCGCAATTATTTTGCCTGTTTACGAAGTCACAACGGGCCTTTATTAAAATCGCTAAACTTCAATGTTGAAAAACCGCGGCTTTACGCTTATTGAACTGACAATAATCATAGCTGTTGTTTTGATTCTTTCAGCTCTTGTCATTCCAGTAACTTTGGATTTTTACAACAGCCAAATTCTGGAAAAAGAAGTCAGCAGTCTTGAAAATAATCTTAAGACGATTCAAACTTGGGCAATGAGCGAAAAAGACGACAGCGCCTGGGGCATAAAATTTGAGCCCGAAGACAAAGAGTGCGAAGGTTGCTATGTTTTGTTCCAGGGAAATTCGTACCAAAACAGAAATGCGGCGTACGACGAAGTTTTTGTTTTGCCTTCCAGCATGCAAACAGAAGGAATTGGAGAAATTATTTTCCAAAAATCTTCCGGCAAGCCTATTATTATTAACGATTGAAATCAAACGCTTGTGGCTGAAAAAACAAAAAAAACAAAAAAAAATTCTAAGTTGAGAAGAAAAAAAACTTTTGAGCGGCTGATAACAATTTCATTATTCGCCCTGTTTTTCGGCGCAATGTTTTTTGGTTTTCTGCGCCAGCGAAACGATTCAGAAATTTTACCTCCATTGCCACAACCCGAAAATCCGCCCGTCATTGTCAATTACCATGAGGAAGACGAAGTTGTTGAAAAAAGAACCGAAGACAGCAAAACTTTTTATTTGGGAGACAATAAATACGCTGTTGAAGTAGGCGGGACAATGCATTACAAAGATGATTATTCCGACCCAAACGAACTCTGGAAAGATATAGATTTGACGTTTGCCAACGGCAAAATCAGCAAAGCGCCTTACGAGCTTGCTGTTGACGTTGAAAGCAAAGCTATAAATATGAAAGATAAAAAAACAGGGGAAACGGCATCAATAAGATTAATGGCCATGCTTGACAACTCGCCTTTTGAAAGCGAAATTCCTTTCCGCAATGTTGAACCTTTGTTCTCGGGCAATAAAATAATCTGGGAAGAAATAGTTGAAGGCGTTGACCTTGTGGTTGAAGCTTCTGAAAACAACGTGAAATTCAAACGGATAATTAAAAGCGCTTCTGCTCCGCAAAAAGCAATGTTTGCCATAAACAACAGCAATGGAGTTTCAGTTGATTTTCAAGCGTTTGACAAAAATAATAAGCCTGTTGCCGTAGAAGTCAACAGCAAAACAATCCAAAACAACAAAATAATTGTTGAAGAGTTTAAAGCAAAAGAAAACCAATATCCGATTACCATTGATCCAACGCTAACTGTGCAGCCCGGCGCAAAAGATACTTATATAGTCAGTGGCAATGACCAATCCACAATTTTTGGTTCAGAAAATACGCTAACAGTACAAAGCTATTACAGTTTTGAATGGGGAGGATATGCCAATGCTCGTTCTATTTTAGAATTTAGCATTGCCGGATTGCCCGCCGGCGCTGTTATTGATACTGCAACGCTGTCTTTGTACGCCTATACTATTTCAGATTCAGCAGGAAGAACTTATTTGGCATACAAGCTGATTAGGACAGATTGGCTGGAAACGCAAACCACCTGGCTTGTTTATAAGTCTGGTTATTATTGGACAAATGCTGGCGGCGATTATACAACTTCCAATCCTTCCGGCGCCAGCGCAAGCGTGCCGGGTTATGCTACTTGGATGAACTGGAACGTTAAAAATATTGTTGAAAACGCGCAAAGCAACAGCCTCCCGGTTGAAATATTGATAAGAGACGCAGGCGAATCAGATTCAACGCAAAGATACACAAAATTTTACTCCCGCGAATATACAACTGCCTCGGTCCGGCCCAAACTGATAATTGTCTATACCGAAAAACCCACTGTTACCACCCAGTCAGCAACTGATATTGAATCCAGGCAGGCAACCGGCCATGGCAATATCACAGCCACAGGCGGGAGCAATGCCACAACCAGGGGCTTTAAGTACGGATTAAGCCAAACTAACACTTGGAGCGTCAGTGAAAGCGGCAGTTTCGGAACAGGAGCCTACTCTCTGGATATTACCGGACTTTCTCCCAATAAAACATACTGGTACAGGGCTTTTGCCACAAACTCTGCAGGAACCAGCTATGGAGCTTGGCTTAGTTTTGAAACCCTGTCTATTCCTTCTCCTGTGGTGACAACCGCAGAGGCCGCGGACGTTGAACTGACTTCAGCTGTTCTGCGCGGAGAAATTACTGATAACTATGAAATGGACGTGCTTGAAAGAGGCTTTGAATGGGACATATCTTCCGGAGCTTATTCTTATTCTTGGACCGAAGTCGGGACATTTTCATTGGGCGAATTCCAAAGAAAAATAGAAAATTTGGACACAGGAACAACTTATTATTTCCGGGCCAAAGCGCGCACCGAGGGAGGCTGGGGCTACGGCGAAGAAAAATCTTTTTCCACTGCCAAAACGGAAACAGGACAAATTATTATCAGATTTGAAGGAAAAGAAAAAATAATAG
>CAZLAP010000021.1:0-6509 GCA_964557715.1 uncultured Candidatus Saccharibacteria bacterium | reverse complement strand
AACAGAAGTTACGGAAAATAAAATCGCAAATCAGTTAGGACAAGCGGGCATTTCAGCGGCCCAACAAATAGCGGAAAAAGGCATTGAAGCCGTAATTACTAAAAACGTCGGGCCAAGAGCGCTTGATATATTAAACCAGTTTAATATAAGCATTTATGCCGGAGATGGCGCGATAGAAAAAGTTTTGCAAGAATTCATTGACAGGAGTCTCAAAAAAACTAATTAAGATGAAAATAGCGATTCCGACAGACGGTAAAAAAGGAGTAGAAGATTCGATAGCTGAGCATTTTGGCCGGTGTTTTACCTATACTTTTTTAAGCGAAAAAGGCGAAGTTTTGGAAATAGTAGATAATACCAGCGAAAATAAAGATAGCAGGGATTTGCCGCCGGAGTTGATAAAAAAACGCGGGGCGGATATTTTACTATGCAGAGATATTGGGCCTAAAGCTTTAATTTTATCTGAGAAATTAGGAATAGAAGTTTATATTGGGCAAGCGAAAACGGTTAAGGAAATTTTTGCGCTGTGGAAGAATAAAAAAATTAAAAAAGCAGATATAAAAAATGCCTGCGAACAAAATAAAATATGAAAATTGCAATAACAGGAGGAAAAGGCGGAGTAGGCAAGTCAATGGTAGCTATTTCTTTGGCTGTAGAATTCGCCAGACAGAACAAAACAATGTTAGTTGACGCAGATGCAGAATGTCCCAACGACCATCTTCTGCTTTCCGTAAAAAGGAAAAAATACGCTGTCGTTTATCAATCAATTCCTAAGTGGGACTTTAAAAAATGCACAAAGTGCGGCAAGTGCGCTTCGGCTTGTAAAAAAGGCGCAATAGTTTGGGTTAAGGGCAAATTCCCGGCTTTTGTGAAAGACGCTTGCATTGGCTGCATGGCTTGTAAATCTATTTGTCCGTTCGGCGCCATAACGGAAACCAAGAAAGAAATCGGTACAATTTATACCGGAAAAAATTACAATGTCAATTTAGTTTCAGGCGAGCTTAAATTAGGAGAATTGGCTTCTGGCGAGGTTGTTGCCGAAGTAAGAAAATATTCCGATAAGATTAATAAAAAAATAAAAGCCGAAATAATGATAATTGATTCTTCGCCCGGCATCGGCTGCCCGGTAATAGCTTCTTTGGTCGGTACCGATTATATAGTGGCCGTAACCGAGCCGACGCCGTCTGCGCTTTTTGATTTAAAAAGAGTTTTATATTTGGCTGATCATTTTGGAATTAAATACGGTATTGTTATAAATAAATCCGATCTTGAGAAGAATTTTTATTCAAAAACAGAAGAATTTGCTAAAATTAACAAAATTCCAATTCTCGGCAGAATTCCTTACAGAAAAGATTTTATCAAATCAACAATTAAGATGAAGCCCGTAGTTGAAATAAATCCTAAATATAGGAAATTATTTAAGGAGATTATTAATAAAATAAATACAAAATTAAAATGAAAGAAAGAATATCTTTGCTTTCAGTATTGGCAAATTTTGTTTTAGCTGGAGGAAAAATTGCCGTCGGTTTTTTTTCTAATTCCGCCGCCATATTGGCAGAAGGTATTCATTCTTTTATGGATATTTTTTCTTCAGCCGTAGGTTATATCGGAATCAGAATTTCCAAAAAGCCGGAAGACAAGAAATATCCTTACGGACATTATAAATTTGAAGTTTTGGCCGGAGTTATTATCACTCTGATTCTTTTAGCCGCGGGATTGGGAATAATGTGGGAAGCTTATAAGAGTTTTTTAGATCCGAAAAAAGTTGAAATAAGTTATCTGGCTTTCGGGATAATGCTCTTTTCGGCGGCCGTAAACGAAGCAATGGCCCGTTTAAAAATTCATTTCGGCAAAAAAGAGAATTCCATTGCTTTATTGTCAGACGGTCTTCATTCAAGGGTTGATGTTTTTGCTTCTTTAGCTGTTTTTGCAGGATTAGCCTTAACGAGATACTGGATATTTGTTGACTCAGCCTTAGCTTTTTTAATCGGCCTTTATATTGTTAAGGAATCTTTTTCTTTAGGAAAGGAAGCGGTTGATTCCTTGCTTGACGTTTCGGCCGGAGAAGAAATTGAAGAAGAGATAAAAGTGATTGCCAATAATCAAAATATTGAAATTGCTTCTTTAAAAACCCAGAAAAAAGGTTCAGTTGTCGCCGCCAGTTTGAAAATAAAACTGCCAAATGATTTAAAGATTGAAGAAGCAACCAAGATTTCCAATGCTTTGAGAGAGAAGCTTGTAGACAAAATAGAAAGCCTTCAGTATGTTATTATTGAAATCATAAGCCATGAAATAGAAACCGGTTTTTATAAACCCGTTTTCGGCAGAAGTTTTGGCTGGCAAAGACGCGGCAGGTTTAAGGAAGAAATTAAAGAAGCTAAAGGCGAAGGGCCGAGCGGCTATTGCGCTTGTCCGAAATGCGGTTATAAAATTCCTCACGAGCGCGGCGTTCCTTGTTCTACTCTTGAATGTCCAAGGTGTAAAATTAATTTAGTCAGAAAATGATATGGCAAGACCGATAAAACCGAGAAGAGTATTTTTTAATCCTGATGTGGTTTATTTCAAACCGAGGGCCGTGCCATTGTCTTTATTGGATGAAGTCGGTCTAACTATAGACGAGCTGGAAGCTTTAAGGTTTTGTGATTTAAAGGATTTAGAACAGAAAGAAGCGGCAAAAAAAATGAAAGTATCCCAAAGTACCCTGCAGAGGATTTTATCTTCAGCCAGAAAAAAAATCAGCCAGGCATTGATTGAGGGCAAGGCGATAAGAATTGCGAAACCAAAATAAGGTTGGCTGATTGAATTATTTTTTGGTAAAATCATAAGAAAGGTCAGGCGAATTTTAATTTTTAAAATCAGCAATATGTTTAAAAAAATTATTATAATTGCTTTTTTATTGGTTGTTTTGGCCGGAGCCGCTGTTTATCAGCTTTCAAAGCCTTTTTCAAAACAGGAAGTTTTGATTGAGCCGGAAGAAGCTGTTGAGAGTTTTTACAAGGATTGGATATCTTACAAAGAAGAAGCGCCGGGAAAAAATCCCATAAGAGACAAAATTTATCAAACAAGAAACGATGTGACAGATTTTTTGATTGGCAAGCTGGACGGAATAATTGATTCTTTTAACGAAGATTCGGTCGGCTACGATCCTGTTTTGTGCGCTCAAGATCTTCCTTCTTCTCTTGGTTTTGAAGAGGTTATCAGAACGGCTGAGATCGCTGTGGTAAAAGTTTCGCAGGATTTTTTCGGCATAACAAAAGAAATAATGGTTTATTTGGAACTGGTCAACGGAAACTGGAAGATAGACGATATTGATTGCCTGATAAAGGAAAAGATTATCACGGAGGACGTATCCAGAGAAATAGCCGAAAACTGGATTGAAAAAGTTTCTCCAACATATACTTTTGACGGTATGAATCTTGTTTTGCAAGAATCTTTGAAGGTTGATTCAGCGGATTGCCGAAATTGCTATCAGTTTGTTTATAGTTTTGAATCAAGGCAGGCAGGTTACGGGGACAGGACCGGCCAGATGCTGGCTCAAGTTATAACTCCGCATACCATTGCAATTACCATAGAAAACGACTCAATCATAGAAGTAATCATTGATGATGTTTACGATGAGTTAAATCAAAAAATGCTTGAAAACATATAAATGCTAAGTTATTTTTTCTTAGGAATTATCCAGGGAATATTTGAGTGGATTCCGATTTCCAGCCAGGGAGTGGTAGCCATAGCCAGCCAGTTTTTGATTAAAGGAGTCAATCCGCTGGAGATAGCTTTATTTTCTCATTTGGGAACTTTTTTCGCGGTATTGATTTATTTTAGAAAAGATTGGCTTTCTGTTTTGACCTTTAAAGACGCGCCTCTTTTTCGTTTTTTAATTGTTTCAGCGACAATCTCCGGCATAATTGGTTTTTTTCTTTACGGCTTGATTAAGGATATGGCTTTTGGCAGCGGTTTATTGTTAATAACCGGCTTTGGATTGCTGATAACGGCTTATTGCCACAAAACAAAAAAAATATCAGAAATCAGCTTTAATAAATTGGCAATAATTTCCGGAGCTTTGCAAGGATTGGCCGTAATCCCGGGATTGTCTCGCTCGGGCGCTACGATTTTCGGTTTAAGCTTGGGAAAATTAAGTCCCGCAGAAATATTAAAAATATCTTATATGATGTCAGCTCCAGCAGTTTTCGGCTTGGCGATTTTTTTATTTTTTCAGAGTCCGGTTTTGATTTTAGAAAGCTGGCCGATTTTAATTTTTAGCTTTTTGGCGGGTTTTTTGAGTTTGAATTTTTTGCTTAAGATTTCAGCGAAAATAAACTTTTTTAAATTTGCCTTGGTTTTTTCCTTGTTTTGTTTCTTAGGCGCGGGATTGGACTTATTTATTTTAAAATAAAATTTAAAAGGTCTTATTGCGGTTTTTGAAAATAATTTTTTTAATATGGCTAAATTTAAAGTAAATAAAAAAAAGTGCATTGGCTGCGGTCTTTGCGCCATTGAATGCCCTGAAGGAATGGAGTTGGGCAAGGACAATAAAGCTAAAGTTATTGATTCTAAAAAACTTGAAAAATGCGGAGGCAAAGACATCTGTCCTTACGGAGTCATAGAAAAAGAAGAAGAGTAGCTTTTGTGGAAAACTGAAGAATTTGAAATAGTTTGACAAAGTTTGACCTCTTTTTAAAATTAAGATAAAATTAAACAAACGTAAGAATTAATAAAGAGGCTTTGCCCTTTTTATTTTTTCTCTGAAATTAAAATGTTGCAAAATAAAATTGTAAAAATTCAAAAAAGAGACGGAACAATAAGCGATTTTGACCAATCCAAGATTACCAATGCGATTTTCAAGGCCGTTACTGTCGTTGACCAGGGTGACGGCAATCGTTCAAAAAAACTTTCTGACAAAGTAATAGAGATTTTGAACCGAAGATTTAAGAAAGACGAGATTCCCAGCGTTGAGCAAGTCCAGGATATCGTTGAGGAGGTTTTGGTTTTGGAAGGATTAGTGGACACTGCCAAAGCTTATATTCTTTATAGGGAACAAAGAAGAAGAATCAGGGACGCAGTGGCTGTTTCCGAAGAAACGGTTGAAAGAATGGACCAATATCTGGAAAAGCTTGATTGGGAAGTTCATGAAAATGCCAATATGGCTTTTTCTTTGCAGGGATTGAATCATTACGTTGTTTCCCAAATTGTTAAAAAATATTGGCTTAATAAAATTTACCCTCAAGAAATTAGAGAAGCAAATGAATCAGGCGATTTTCATGTTCATAATTTAGACACCTTGGGCCCGTATTGCGCCGGTTGGGACCTGTATGATTTATTGATAAAAGGCTTTGGCGGAGTTCCTGGAAAAGTTGAAACAAAACCGGCCAAGCATTTCCGGACGATTTTGGGTCAAGCGGTCAATTTTCTTTACACTTTGCAGGGAGAAGTGGCCGGCGCTGTGGCTTTTTCCAATTTTGACACCTTATTGTCTCCTTTTATTCGTTACGACAATTTGAATTACCGGCAAGTGAAGCAGGCTTTGCAGGAATTTATGTTTAATATGTCAGTGCCCACCCGAGTAGGTTTCCAGAATCCTTTCAGCAATATCACTCTGGATTTAAAGCCGGGCTCTGCTTTTGCCAAACAGCCGGTTATCATTGGGGGCAAAGCGCAGAATGAAACTTACGGCGAGTTTGAAGAAGAAATGAAGATTTTTAACAAAGCTCTTTATGAGGTAATGGTGGAGGGAGACGCCAAACAGCGCGTTTTTACTTTTCCCATTCCGACCATCAATATTACTAAGGATTTTCCTTGGAATGATTCAAATTTTGATTTTATTTTTGAAGCTTCAGCCAAATACGGCATAAATTATTTTGCCAATTACATAAATTCAGACATGAAACCTGAAGATGTCAGGTCAATGTGTTGTCGGCTCAGGATTGAATTAAACGAGCTTCATAATCGGGGAGGCGGCGGCCTTTTCGGTTCCGGTTCAAAGACGGGAAGTATCGGGGTTATCACTATTAATCTGTCCAGAATCGGCTATCTTTCCAAAACCAAAAAAGATTTTCTGGAAAAATTAGGCAAAATGATGGATTTAGCCAAAGAAAGCCTGGAAATAAAAAGAAAAACTATTGAAAATTTAATTTCAAAAGGTCTTTATCCTTATTCAAGATTTTATTTGCAGGATATAAAAAAAGCCAGAGGGGGATATTATGCCAATCATTTTGCCACCATAGGCTTGGTTGGTATGAACGAGGCTCTTTTGAATTTTCTGGGAGAAAACATCGCTTCAAAAAGAGGCAAATTTTTCGCTTTGGAAGTTTTAGATTTTATGAGAAAAAGACTGGTTAAATATCAGGAAGAAAGCGGAAACATCTACAATCTGGAAGCCACGCCGGCCGAATCAACCGCTTACAGGCTGGCCATCAAAGACAGGGAAAAATATCCTGATATTATTGCTGCCGGAACCAAAGAAAAGCCTTATTATACTAATTCCAGCCATCTTCCGGTAAATTATACAACAGATA
>CAZLAP010000020.1:0-3352 GCA_964557715.1 uncultured Candidatus Saccharibacteria bacterium | reverse complement strand
AAAGGATAATCACCGGAATTTTAGAAACTTCCGGTTCTTCTTTGGCTTGAGACAGAACTTCAAAACCGTCAATCCCGGGCAAAATAAGGTCAAGCAGAACTAAGTCAGGCTTTTCTTCTTTAATTTTTTTAATTCCTTCTTCGCCGTCAACAGCTTCGAATACGTTATATTTTTCCTTAGATAGCTTTTGAACTATTAACTCTCTAAGAAATCTGTCATCTTCAACAATAAGTATGTTTTGCGGCATATTTTTTATTTAATTGATTAATTTACTAACCGATTTGTTTTTTTACTTTATCAATTACCTCCTGCGGGTCAAATTCGGTCTTTATCAGCCAATCTTTTGCGCCTAATTCCTTCGCTCTATCCAGTTCCACGGGTTGGCCGGAATTAGAAATAATAATTATTGGAATTTTTTTTAATTCATCTTCCTTCTGCATAGCTTCCATAACTTCAAACCCTCCTTTTTTAGGCATAACTATGTCAAGCAAAATAAGGTCCGGCTTTGCTTCTTTCATTAATCTTAACCCTTCTTCTCCGTTTTTGGCAACTGAAATTTCGTAATTTTCCTGGATTAATTTTTTTTGTAAAAGATTAATCAGTATTTCTTCGTCTTCTATAAGTAAAATTTTTTTCATAGTAA
This sequence comes from uncultured Candidatus Saccharibacteria bacterium, assembly GCA_964557715.1. Lineage (GTDB taxonomy): Bacteria > Patescibacteriota > Minisyncoccia > Minisyncoccales > RBG-13-42-11 > CAZLAP01. The sequence continues at coordinate 2,709 of CAZLAP010000020.1, read as the reverse complement.
GTTTATTATAGCAAAAATTTTTAAAATATAAAACTTTAGCGAGTTTATTCTATTATATATTTTAACTCCAGTCATCAAGAACAGTCAAGAGTTTAAAAAATCAAGCAGGCTTATTTCCTGCAGGAAGAATAAGGTAAAAAGTTGTCCCCTTTCCTTCTTCCGACTCAAACCAAATTCTGCCGTCATGAGCCTCAATAATGTTTTTGGAAATAAAAAGCCCCAAGCCGGTGCCTTCAGTATCCGTTCTTTGCGCGTTTGACCCTCTGAAAAATTTAGTAAAAACGCGGGATTGCTGCTCGCGAGGAATGCCCATTCCAGTATCTTTTATGGAAAAAATTAAATCTTTCCCGGACTTATCCGCTTCCAATGAAATTACAATTTTGCCGCCTGCAGGAGTATATTTAACAGCATTGTCAATAAGATTTTGAACAACTAATTTCATCTTCTCAATATCCATATTAACTTTAGGAAGATTGGCTTTCGGTTTTTTAAAAACTAAAGAAATTTTATTTCTGTTGATTTCTTCCCGGGAAGCGTTAATAACGGGAACAACGACGTCTTTAAAGTTTTTCAAAGCCGCCTTGTAAAGATATCTGCCTTCTTCTATTCTTGTTACGTCTAAAAGGTCGTTAATCAGGCTAATCATTCTTTCGTTGGACTGATAGGTTTTTTCAACAAATTCCTTTTGGTCTTTGCTTATTTTGCCCAAATCGCCCTCCAAAAGCATTTTTAAAGTCCACTTAATGGCGGAAAGCGGAGTGCGCAACTGATGAGCGGCCAAAGAAACAAATTCGCTTTTTATTTTTTCAATTGTTTTTTCCCGGCTGATATCATGCAAAATAATCAGACTGCCCAATTCTTTTTCTTCCGGCCCCATCAGAACGGATGACACTTCCAAAGTCAAGCCTTCCTTGGTTGAAAACTCCTTTCTAAAAATATTTTCAATTTTTCTGCCCAATACGTTTATTAAGGCTCTAAAATTAACATTTCTGGCAAGTTCCAGAATTGACCTTCCCTTAATTTCATTCCCTTTGATTCTTAATAAATTTTCCGCCTGAGCGTTAGCCAACGAGATACAGTTATTTTTATCAAGTGCTAAGAGTCCATCAGCAAAATTGTTAATAATTGTCAAAGTTTTGTTCCGCTCTCTTTCCAGCTCTTTTTTTGATTCCTCGGTGTCTTCAAGAATATTCAGAAGAGATTTCTGAATGTCAATTAAATCATTTTCTTTTCTTTTAATTTCCCTTAAGTCAAAAATGCCGAAAAAGAAACCGATTACTTCGCTGTCTTCGCTTTTTCTCAACAAAGTGGAAACGCTCACCGGTATGCTCTTTTTTTCTTTGGTAAAAAAAGTTTCTTCTTTTGTTTTAACAAAACCGAATTTTAAAGTCTCTTCAACCAATTCCTTTGCTTTTCCTTCATCAAAAAAATTTTCTATCGGTTTGCCGATAATTTCTTCTGTTTTAAGACCAGTTATTTCTTCAAAAGCTGGATTAGCTTCTAAAATGATTTTATTTGAGCTTAAAAGAAAAATCGGGGTTGGCAGAAAATTAAAAAGGTCTCTTGCGTAATTTTCAAGAGAAGCTAAATCTTCAAGAAGGATAGAAATTTTTTCTTTTTCTTTTTGCTCTTCTTTTATTCCCATTTCACTAAAAATTCGTGATACTCTTCTCCCTTAAAGGAGCATTTCACTTCCTCGCAAGTTATTTGAGGAGTTTTAATCAGCATCTGCATAATTCCTGAAAAATAGCCTCGGAGATAGTGGCAATACAACGGATGAAGATTAAAGTCTTTTAATCTTAAAACAGCGTATTTTTTCTCTTCGTCCAACTCAAACGGAACAAGTTCGCCGATAGTCCAATGTTTTTTCCATATTTTCGGCGATTCCTTAAAAAAAACTCTTTCAACAGAAAGGAAATATTTAATAAAAAGCTTAATGAACAAAGAAACTTTAGTGGCGAAAAGACCCATTTTCCGCACGTCTTCTTCGTTAAAATTAAAAATTCTTTTTATTGTCAGCAAAGAAATCATTCTTAAGCCGACAGGGAAAAAACTCATAGACTCAATCTCCCTGTATTTAATCGGAAATCCGATTTCTGCCAGCTCTCTTTCAAGAGTTTTTAGCCCTTCCTCTCCTTTCTCTTTCAATATATACTCCTGATCGGTCTTAAAAACGACGCCCCTTACCTCTCCTTTTATTTGCATTAATTTTTTAATATCTGTTTGATTATCTGACATAATTAATTTATTGTTTTATTTTTTATTTTTGACCTTTAATTTTTCAAGCTCTTTTTTGAGCCTTTCAATTTCTTCCTTCAGTTCAATCATTTTCAGTTCTCTGCCAACGGTTACTTTGTGAAAACCTTCCATCTCATTAACCCTTTCCTGAAGCTCGCTTGTTCTTTCTTTTATTTTTCTCTCAAGGCCCTCAGTCAACTCTTCAAGCTCTCTGGTTCTGGCCCGGATTCTAACTTCTAAAGAAGCTCTTTCTTCTTCCAGAGTAGACGTCCTTTCTTCAACTTTCTTCTCCAATTGAGCATTCAATTCAGACAATTGCTTGGTCAATTTTTCAGACTCTTCTCTTTTTTCAATTTCCGAATAAGTTACTTTAATTAAACGGTGGCTAAAAACAGAAAGCAAAACAAAAAGAAAAAAAGTTAGCGCTTTTGCCGCTAAAGTTGGAACTACTAAAAACTGAATAAATATAAT
>CAZLAP010000019.1:0-4286 GCA_964557715.1 uncultured Candidatus Saccharibacteria bacterium | reverse complement strand
GCTGCCGGAGGAGTGCGTCCGGCTCTGATTTTAGGATTAATAGAGGTGGAATCAGCTCTGGGAGCCAACGTAGGTCAGTGCAATTGCGCCGGTCAATCTGTTTGCCGCCATCCCGAATTAATCTATAAACAGGTTATGAGCAGCAGACAATGGGATTCTTTTTTGAAAATAACTCAGGAGTTGGGATTGAATCCAAATACCACTCCGGTTTCTTGTTATGTTTCCGGAGGCCAAGTGCAAATGGGAGGAGCTATGGGACCGGCTCAATTTATGCCTAACACTTGGCTTAATGCAGGATATAAAGCAAAAGTGGAAGGGATTACCGGGGTAAGACCGGCAAATCCTTGGAGAGCCAGAGACGCTTTTCTGGCAGCAGCCTTGTATCTGGCTGACTGGAATGCTCATACTCAAAACAGGCAAAAGGAGATTGGCGCTGTAACCGCTTATCTGTGCGGCACAAGCGCAATGACAGCCACTTGCAGCCGGGCCGGAGGAGAATGGTATAGAAATTTGGTAATGCAAAAAGCTGACCAGTGGCAGACTTGGATTAATCAGGGAGCTTTTTAAGAAAATAAAAAGGTAAAATCAAGATGGGGCTTGTGCTTCCTCGGAGGAAGCACAAGCCCCCAGCGAAGTTCGAGATACACGGGTGAAACCCGTGTATCTTTATTTAAGTTTATGGTATATTGATTTAATATGCCGTCGAAACGTCCAAAATTTGTAAATGGAAAACTCTATCATATTTTTAATAGAGGGGTAGAGAAAAGGAATATTTTTCAACAAGTCTCTGATTATTTCCGATTTGTTTTTTGTTTGTATGAATTAAACGATAAAAGATTAATTAAAATGCGAGACCGAATAGAAAAACGAAAACAAAGAGAATATAAAAAATACACGGGTGAAACCCGTGTATATACCCGTGTATATAGAAAACCATTAGTGGAAGTTGTGGTTTTTTGTCTAATGCCGAACCATTATCATTTAGTTTTACGACAATTAGTAGATGGCGGAATTTCTCTTTTTATGAAGAAATTGGCTAACAGTTATACGGGCTATTTTAATGAGAAATATCATAGAAAAGGATTAGGTGTTTTGTTCCAAGGAACCTTTAAAGCGGTTCATATTAACAATGACAGACAATTAATCGCCCTAATTAATTATATTTTTAGTAATCCGATAGAGCTAATAGAAAAAAATTGGAAGGAATCTGGCATAAAAGATTCCAAAAAAGCCATTAATTTTTTAAAAACTTATCGCTGGTCAAGTTTTTTAGACTGCATTGGAACACCAAATTTCCCTTCAGTTACAGAGAGAGATTTTATAGTAGAACTTTTAGGCGGTTTCAATAAAATAGAAGAATCTATTAAGGATTGGATATTGTATAAAACCAAACCTGAAAGAAATTTAGAAGAAATTAAAAAAATAATTCTTGAATAAATATACGGTAGATACACGGGTGAAACCCGTGTATCTTAGGATTTTTGAGTAAACTCGGTAATTAAGGATTTTATTATTGATTCCAGTTTTCCTTCCATAATTTCTTCAAGATTGTGGAAGGACTTTTTAATTCTGTGGTCGGTGACTCTGTCTTGAGAAAAATTGTAAGTTCTAATTTTTTCCGATCTGTCCGCTTTTCCTATCTGAGTTTTTCTTTCGTCTTTCAATTTCTTTCCCTCTTCTTCAATTTGTTTTTCCAGTATTTTCGCTTCAAGAATAGTCATGGCATTTTCTTTATTTTGCTGTAAACTTCTTTCGGTTTGCGAATTGACGACTGTTTTTGTCGGCAAATGGGTTATTCTGATAGCTGTCATTCTTTTGTTGACGTATTGGCCGCCTGGACCCGATGCTTTATAGGTGTCAATTTTTAAGTCGTTCGGATTTATTTTTATTTTTCCTTTTTGCGGCTTAGGCAGCACTGCGACCGAAGCGGTGGAGGTGTGGACTCTGCCTGATTTTTCGGTTGCCGGAATGCGCTGGACTCGGTGAACTCCTGCTTCGTTTTTAAAAGAGGACCAAATGTCATCTTCTTTTGCCGGCCGGCGCGGCGAAGTTATCTCAAAAGTAATTTCTTTGAACCCGCCAAGCTCTGTTGGTTTTGAATCTAAAATTTTTTGCTGCCAATTTTTTAATTGGGCGTATTTTGAGTACATTTTAAACAAAGAGGCGGCGAACAAAGCGGCTTCGTCTCCGCCGGCTCCAGCCCTGATTTCAATAATTGCGGCTTTTGCCGGTTTTTCTTCTTCTTTTTTCTCTTTTGTCGAAAGTTTTTCCAATTCTTTTTCGGCTATTTCCTTCTTTTCGCTCAGTTGAGCTATTTCCGTTTCAGCCAAAGAAAAAAGCTCTTGGTCTTCTTGGGATTTTAAAATAGTTTTATTTTCTTCAATTTTGTTTTCCAAGTCTTCAATCTCCTTTTTCTTTTCAATTATTTTTTCAAGATAACTTTTTCTGCCGGTTAATTCTTGAAATTTTTCCCAATTTGAAATCAACTCAGGATTGCTGAGTTGTTCTAAAATTTCCTCATATTCTTTTTTGACATCTTCAGCCCTCATTCCGCTCTTATCAAGTTTTTATTTTTTCTTTTTTAGCACTTCTTTTTTTTCCAACCGTTTTTTGAATTTCTGAACTTGACCCATTGTATCCATAATTTTTTCTTTTCCGGCATAAAAAGGATGGCAAGCAGAGCAGACTTCCACTTCAATAAATTCCTTGGTTGAGCCAATCGTAAAAGTGTTGCCGCAGGCGCAGCGAACGCGAGCTTTAGGATAATATTTTGGATGGATATTTTGTTTCATCAAACTTTATTTATTATGCTATAAATACATACGAAAACGCAGATCGAAATGAAGCTTTAGCTTCATTGAGCATCGACTCATACAATATAGCAAATATTTTATTTTGAGGCAAGGGAGCTTGTTGCTTTATTTTTACTCATGTGGTATATAAAAAAGCGATGAGAATGAATGATAATATTTTTTCAAGTCAGGCAGATTAAAGAAAAGAGGCAAGATTTGCCTAATCAAGCTTATGCCGAGAACAAAGAAAACAGATTTTAATATTAATACCGAAGAAATGGCTCAAGCAGGCCTTCATTTCGGGCATAGAACTTCTCGCATTCATCCAAAAATGAAGCCTTATTTGTTTGGCGTGAGAAATACAGTTCATCTTATAGATCTGGAAAAAACAGAAGAGAAATTAAAAGAAGCCTTTAAGTTTATTGAGCAGCTGATATTGGAAAATAAGGTTTTGCTTTTGGTCGGAACTAAAATTCAAGTGAAAGGATTGGTAAGGTCAACTGCTGAAGAATGCGGCTTGCCTTATGTTTCTGAAAGATGGCTGGGCGGCACTTTTACCAATTTTGAAACAATTAAGAAAAGGATAGATTATTTTAAAGATTTGGAAAAGAAAAAAACCGGAGGAGAGTTGGAGGAATACACAAAAAAAGAAAAAATTAAAATAGACAAAGAATTAAAAGACCTTGAATTGAAAATAGGAGGGATTAAAGATTTGGTCAGTCTTCCTGACGCTGTTTTTGTCTTAGATATGATAAAAGATTCTTTAGCTGTAAAGGAAGCGAAAAAGAAAGAAGTGAAAATTATTGCTTTGTGCGATACTAATTCTGACCCAACACTGGCCGATTATCCGATACCTGGCAATGACGACGCCATTTCATCCGTAAAATATGTATTGGACAAATTAAAAGAAATAATTTTAAAGGCAAAGCTTAAGATAAAAAAGGAAAAATCGCAGCCTAAAAGTCAAAATTCTGAGTAATTTTAGATTTATGGCAATTATTGATCAAATAAAACAATTGAGGGAAGAAACAGCTGTTTCTCTTCAGGATTGCAGAAAAGCTATTGAGGAATCTGGCGGAGATTTGCAAAAAGCAAAAGAAATTTTGAAAAAATGGGGGAGAGATTTAGCGGTTAAAAAAGCGGGCAGAGGCGCGGAGCAGGGTATAATTGCCAGTTATATCCATCCCAATAAAAAAATCGGGGTTATTCTGGAATTAAATTGCGAGACGGATTTTGTGGCAAAGTCTGATGATTTTCAAAAATTAGCCCATGATTTATGCCTGCAAATTGCCGCAACAAGGGAAGAAACTCCGCTTTTGGAGCAAGTTTGGATAAAAGACCAGGCAAGAACAATAAAAGATTTAATTAGCGATTATATTTCAAAAACAGGGGAAAATATTGTAATAAAAAGATTTACCAGGTACGAAATATAAAACTTTAAAATGCCGGAATTAATTGCAGTAATTATTTTAATCAGCAGTTTGCTGGGAATTG
>CAZLAP010000018.1:0-9032 GCA_964557715.1 uncultured Candidatus Saccharibacteria bacterium | reverse complement strand
GAGCCGTCGTATTCGTTTCTCAAATAAGCTGGCAGCACTGTGTCATAGCCTTGAAACAAAGGCGTAATCAGGTCTCGTACCCATTCCGGTCTTGCGCTGGACACATCGCCGTCAATAAAGCCTATTGCGTCGGCATTCATTTTCTTTGCCAACTCCAAAGCTAAGCGCATATGATAACCTTTGCCGCGTAAGCGCAGCGGCTTGCCGCGCGAAGTTAAATAGATTTTTTTATGCTTGGTCGGCGTTTGGAGAAAAACCTGTTTTGTACTGTCGGAAGAATCATTATCCGTATTGACAATCGCGGCTTCGGCATTTTTGAAATAACGCGAAAGGCCAAGGTCAATTACGCGAGTAAGCAATCCTATATTTTCAGCTTCGTTAAAAGATGGGATAGCAAAAAGAATAAGAGGCTGTTTTTCTTTATTTTTTTTATTTCTTTCTTGTTTTAACGGCATAGCGTTTTATATTTCGCTTAAGCAGTCGTTGAACAATTTTATTTCGTTATTATATTGATAAATTAAAATTCTTGTTTCTTCAATAAGGGCATTGTATTCAAAAACAAGCTGGTTATATTCTTCTATTTTTTGCGCATAAAGAGAATCTCTTTTCCGTTTTTCAGATTCCATTTCATTTTTCAGTTTTTCCAAAGCCAATAAAAGTTCATTGGACTCAGCTTCATTTTTTTCAATTCTTTCCCTAATGCTTTTATTCGGCTGGGGGCAGACTGACAAAGGCAGAGCAAAATGCTGGACAGCCATCCAGGTTGTTTTTCCTTCAAAGGTTCCTCTGCCCACTGCCACTCCTATTTCCTGGTAGCTGCTGTCCAAAATATTGGCTCTATGCCCGGGACTGTCCATCCAGGACTGGACAAGAAGCTGGTCGTTTTTAAAATTGCCCAGAGCTAAATTTTCACCGATATTTATGAATTCATAGCCTGAGATTTTCGCCAAATCTTTCAATTCAATGCCGGAAGGAGAATCGTGGTCAAAATACCCGTTTTCAAACATATCTTTGAGTTTGGCTTGAGCTGAAGCGTTTAATTCCTGGCTTTCCCTTAAAGGCTGCAAGCCGTATTCGCTTCTTTGAATATTGGTCCATTGAACTACTCCTTGCTGGGTTAAAAAAGAATCTAATGCTTCTATTTGCGCCTTTAGAGGGGGCGGCACTGAAATTTCTTTTTTTATTTCTTCAATTTGAGCTTCAATTAGAGATAAATCAGCCTCGGGCAGAGATTTTGAAATCTGGCCAAAAACAAAAAAAGCGCTTATTCCAATAATTATTAAAAATATTATAAATGCTTTTAATTTACTCATATTGCAATTCAGCCGTATCCCCTGTTTTTATGCCTATTTTTGAAACCAAACCCCCGTTTATTTCTAAAACGTATTTGGCTTTCTTGTCCGGCTTTATGCTTTGGCATGGAAGTTCCGGACAGGGCTGGCAGTTTTCAGCTATGTGAACCACTTCTTTATTTTCGTTTAACCAGATTATATCCAAAGGAATTAAAACATTCTTCATCCAAAAAGAGTACTCGCCTTGTTTTCTAAAAAGAAAAAGCATACCTTTGTTTTTTTCCAGGCTTTCTCTGAACATTAATCCCCTTGCTCGGTCTTTGATACTGGAAGCCATTTCAACCGAAAAACAGCGCTCTTTTAAACAAATTCGCCCCTCTTTGGGCTCTTTTTTGATGCAATAGAATATTAATCCGGCTGCAACAACTAAAAAAATAAATACAATTGCTATTATCATTTTACTTTTCATTTTTGCAAAATTGCTTTATTTTGATTGTTTGTCGGAACAATAAAACAAGCAATTATATAACCTAAAATAAAAGGTAAAAAACCGGACATAAAACAAAGAAAAACAGCAATTAGTCTTAGGACTACCGGATCAATCTCTAAATATTCTCCTAAGCCTCCGAAAATACCGGCAAATATTTTATTGTTTTTGCTTTTGTAAAGTTTTTTCATATAATCGCCATTTGCTTCATATTATAACAAAATTAATTTGCTTGCAAAACAACATTGACTTTTTTAAATTATTTATCGTATAATCAGGCAAGCTCTTTCAATTTGTTTAATAACAAAAAGGAGGTACGGTATGAGATTGGTTAGTTCAAGAGAGGCTAAAGAAGTTATGGGATATTCTTTTATTGGCTCAGAGGAAACAAAGAAATATTGGCAAATTGTTCCAAATTTGGAACAAACGATTGCTCTTTCAAATATTTCATTCGCAGAGGAATTGCTTGAACAAGCAAAAAATAATTATATTTTGGTTGCAATGCCGCCAGGAATTTCAATCTTTGCTCTTCGCGATATGCTTTCGCTTAGATTTCGCAAAAATATTATCGCGAAACAGCATTGGTACAAAAAAGAAACTTTTGCTTGGGCAAACGGGGAAACTGATTGGAATTGGTGGTTTGTCCGCAAGGACATTCTGCCGAATTCAACTTTTAGAACATTTCATAAGCAAAAAGCTCTTCTTGGCAAAAACCAAAAAATGCCAAGTGCGCGATTATTGATTTATACCGTTATTACTTATTTTATTCATACAGGGGAATTTTTGTTCAAAGAAAAATTCGCGAGGACATCTTCCCCGGTATGGTTTGATAATCATGTCAGGGTTGGTTTTTTTGACGATCAGGAAGGTTTGAGCATAGGCTATTGCTCGGACTATGTTTCAAGCGGACGCTTAGGTCTCGCATCTGCAATTCCTATAACTGTATAAAATTTTGCATGCAATAAACAAAAAAGCTTTCAACGGTTGTTGAAAGCTTTTTTTAATGAACTTTTAATGAACACTACGCTACCATAAGTTCTTCCTTTTCTTTTTCTTTTTCTTTAAATCTTCTAGGAGCTTTTTTACTTCTTTACTACTTTCATCACACTCTTTTTCAAACTTGATAATTTCAGCAATAATCATTATTGGTAATAGGAAAACGAAAAAGAAAATCATTACTAATGACGCAATCAACTCGCCCGTAGGGAGTGTTGTTAACCAATATCGAAAATCAAAGGAATAACCAATCACCGCAAAAAATAATGAGTATAATGCAATTCCTATTATCCAAAAAAGACATTTTTTTATGCTGTACGTCATAATTATTCTTCTTTTTTAATTTTTTAAGAACTGTTTTGGGGTGTTTCACCGATCCGTTATAGTTTCACATTTTTAAGTTAATTTGTCAATTAATTTATATGCTTCTGGCGTTTTTTACATTAAACCGGAATTTAAGACGGATTTCCTTTGTGCTTCCTCCGAGGAAGCACAAGCCCTTATTGTTTCCTTTGGTTTAGCGCCGAGGTTTTAAGGCTTGCCTGCGCAAACAGGGGCAATTCAGGGCTTTTCGGTGCGTCTCGTTTACCCCTCTCGGTCGGGGGCGTTTTTAAGCTAAAATGAGATAGTCTATTTATACGCTCCCTGGCGTGGACCGATACGAATAATAAGAATATTTAATTTATTTTTATAAATTTTATAGATAATTCTATATATGCCAATTCGTAAAGAATAACAATCACGAAATTTGCCCTCAAGTTTTTTACCTAAATATGGATTTTTTCTTAGGTCAAATAAAGCCGCAAAAATATGCGGCTTATATTTTTTATTAACTTTATCTAAATCTTTTTCTGCTATTCTTGATAAAACTATCTGATACATGTCTATTTTTTAGACTTATCAGCTAAAACAAAACCCTCTTTAGACAATACGTCTTCAAGAGTTGAACGATAACCTTGTTTGTATTCTCTTTCAGCTTTTTTAATGTCTTTTTCTAAATCAGGAAAATCACGTATTATTTCTAAGGTTTCCTGCCATGATTCAAATTCTTCGGCAGACATAAAAGCAACTTTTGGCCTGCCTCTTTCGGTTAGAATATAATGAGTTGATGGTTTCTGAACTTTTTCGGCTATTTCAAATAATTTTTTCCTTGCTTCCGAAATTGATAGAGTTGTTTTTATGTTCATAATTAATACTGTTTATTGATTTTATATTTCTGTGTACATTATAGCGTACATAATATTATTTTGTCAAGAGTTGCGGTGAGCGGAAAAAAGAGTAAAAAACGAAGAATATAGTATAGTGCTGCGAGAACTGGAAAACGTTAGAAACATTCTTCAGCAACAAACTGGCTATATTTACACTCCAAAACTGGCCGTATAAACTCATTTTATCGAAAATTCCTGATTTTGGAGTGCATTACAGGCGAACTGCAAAATGTTATTTTACAAATAAAAAACAATGGCAATGTCCGTCTTTTCTTATTTCTTCTTTACAGTAAATACAAGGACAGATAATTTTATCATTTTCTTTTTGACTCTTTTTAATACGGCGGCAAGGACAATATCTTTTGCCATATTTTCTTTCTCTTTCCAACAATGCTTCGAGTAAATAATTTACCACTTTTCGATCTGGATTTAAACGAAAGCCGTTATCTCTCGCGTAATCTTTGCACCGTTTAAGTAATTGTTCAAATTCTTTTTTCATCGACATATCGCTACGATTTTTATGTTCTCTTAAAGATTAAAGAAATCAAAAAGAAAAGTGCGCTTGAAAAAATTATCAAAAGCCCTGCGGGAACGCCGATAAAATTAAACGCCAATACTCCAGTTGCACAACTTAGCCCTCCCAGAACCAACCCTCCCAAGGAATATTGAAAAATATCCCTGCTTAAATTCCTGCTCGTACAGGCCGGGATAGCCACCAAAGCTGCTGTCATTAATCCGCCAACTATTTTAACTCCCAAAGATACAATAATCGCGATGCATAACAGATAAATAAAATTGTATTTTTTAACATCTATTCCCCTTGAACTTGCTATATCTGCAGAAATTTCGGCTAAAGTAATTTTCTTATAAATCTTTTTGGTCACAAAAATAACCAGAAATGATAAAATAATAGTGACGGCCACCGCCATCGGCGATACTTGAGAAATGTCCCCAATTAACGCAGGTATTGTTTTGTCTTCGGGGATGAACAAAAGAGCCGTTGCAACTCCCACGGCAAAAACAATGGCAGTCAGGGCTTCCATGGGTAATTTTGTTCTCATTTCAAGAAGCCAAATTATAAAAATCCCGAAAATAACCACAAAAAAAGCTCCGATCGATATATCAATTCCTAAAAGAAAAGCTAGCGCAATCCCGGGCAAAGTTAGATGCCCCAGAGGACCGGCGACCAAGGCCATTCTTTTTGACAGCATTAAAGTACCCAGATATCCCGCTGCCGCTCCCACAAAAATTCCCATTATTAAAGCTAAAAAAATTTCCATATTTTACTTGTGAACGTGTTTATAAAATTTTATTCCCGTTCCGTAAATTTTCTCTAAATTCTGGGGAGTAAGTATTTTTGTCGGTTCTCCGTAGCACATTTTTTCTTTATTAAGACATAATACGCTATTCGCATGTTCGTAAACTATGTCCAGGTCATGGGTTACCAACAAAATAGTTAGATCTCTCTTTTCCCAAAAGTTATGTAAAAGAGAATAAATAGTTTCTTCTCCTCCTGCATCAATTCCGTAAGTCGCTTCATCGAAAAGCAAAACCTCTGGGTTGTCTACTAAGGCCCAGGCAATCATCATTCTTTGGAATTGACCGGTGGACAAAGCGTTAAAAGATTTTTTTAATAACGATGCGTTAAGGCCTACTTCTTCGAAAATCTTTAATATATTTTCCTTATCTACATCTTTAAATTTAAAAAACTCTTCTATCGTCATCGGTGGCAAATGCTTCCTTTGAATTAACTCCTGGGGCGGTAAATAACTAATGTTTTTAGATCCCCAATCAATTTCACCTTCGTATGGTATCAATCCCAACAGAGCTCTCAATAACGTTGTTTTCCCCGCGCCGTTCGGACCTAAAATAATTAAAACCTCACCCCTTTTTACTTCAAAAGAAAGCTCTCTAACAATTTCTTCTTCCCCAAAGCTTACGTTCAAGTTTTTCACCTTTAAAATTGGCTCGTTCATAAATTCAGCTTAAAAATTTTATTAAAACGGGTTAATAAAAGGGGTCTTCCATCTTTCTTTTTTCAAATTCCCATTCTTCTCTACGTTTTTCTTCTTCTTTCAATATTTTTCCTAACAAGGTTTTCAAAACTTTAAAATCTTCTTTAAGAATATCTTTCATATTTGGATTGTAAGCTGCCACTGCAGGGTGATAAAAAGGCATTAGGGTAAAATTATAAAAAAATTTATTGACTCTGAACGACTTACCGTGAATTTTGCTAATTCCCGCCGACTGATTTTCCAACTCAAATTTTTCCATTAGAAACCTCATTGAATATCTACCTAAAGGACAAATAATTTTAGGGTTAATCGCCCTAATCTGTCTTTCCAAATAAGGAGTACAAGCCTTAATTTCTTCCGGCTGCGGATCCCGATTTTTGGGCGGTCTATCTTTTAAAATATTAGTAATATAAACATCCTCTCTTTTTATATTAACAGATTCTAAAAGCTCATCTAAAATTTTCCCAGCTGCTCCGCAAAATGGCCTTCCTGTTTTAGCTTCATTAAACCCCGGAGCTTCGCCGACAAACATTACGCTCGCCCGATGATTTCCTTCTCCGATTACAGGATAGAATTTATTTTCAGATCTCTCTTTATGCAAGAGACATCTTTTGCAGCTCAAAACTTCTTCTTTTATTTTTTTAAGTTTTTGCTCTTTATCCATTATCTATAAAATAATTTCCCTCCGCCGCCGCGTCCTTCTCCTCTTCCGTTTCGAGGACCTCTGCCTAAACCTCTTCCCATGCCTTTCCCTAATCCTCTACCAATACCGAAACCCTGCCTCCTGATAGAAGAACTATTGGGGGCTTGTACCGACGCTGAAGTTTTTGATTGTTTAATATTTTCCTTATCTTCTTTCTCCGAAATTTCTTCTATTGCGTTAAAAGGACAAACTTCTTGGCACTTTCCGCACTTTTTACATTTACCTTGGTCAATAAAAGCTTTCCCGTCTTCTCCTATTTTAATTGCCCCGTGAGGACAAGCTCTTAAGCAAGCTCCGCAGCCAGCGCATTTTGATTTATTAACTTCAAATTTCATAGAAATTTATTTTATTATCTTTTGTTATTCTAAAGATATTTTACTTATTTTCTCAATAGTTCCTTCCGCGACCTTTTTCTCTTTATTGTAGTGCTTAACCATTCTTTCTAAGAAATCTTCTTTCTCTTCTTTGGTTTTAAAATTCTCCAAATCCTTTTCGGCCCTTTCCACATTTTCTTTTATTTCCAAGGGTATCCTTTCGCTATCATGCCTTACCGCTTCTTGCGGGCAAACATCATGGCACTTCCCACATCTTATACATTTTTCCATGTCAATTACCGCCCTTTCTTTTTTTATAGAAATAGCACCGACCGGACATTCTCGAACACAAATTCCGCAACCGACACATTTATTTTTATCTATCCAAGGCATAAAATTATTTTATTGCTTGATTATTTCTGATTTAATCATTTTTGGTTCTTCCAATGATTTTATGGTAAATTTCACCCTTCTTCGCATACCTATTTCTGGCACGAATTCAGACAAAAAATCACCGAAAATTTTATCTTCACCTTCACAACCAACATGATTGTATTTCTTATTACCAATTTCCTCTATCCTATTAAATAAATAACCTTCAAATGTTTTCTCCATATATACTTTATTGTTTAATAAACGGACATTGTTCTTTTTTAGCCTTTCCATCCAAAACAGCTCTGATGAATTCGTTGCAAGATTTAAAACCGCATTTTCCGCAGTTTAAGCCGGGAACTAAATTTTTTAATTCTTTTCCCGCCAAAGCTCTTTGATGCTCTTCTCTCTCATCTATTATTCTATTCCCGTAGCAATAACCGCATAACGCCGAAGGCATAGAATGTTTCAGCGTTAATTTCTCATTTTTGATAGCGGAAGATTCTTTTATGAATTCTGCTATGTCAATAGCGCCTTCTCCTGTAAGCCCGTTAACTTCCGTTATTCTCGCCTTAGGGTTGACCTTCAGAACTTTCGCTCTAAAAATTTCTCTTTCTGCTTGAGAAATTAAATCTCCCTTGCTAATAGCTATTACATCCGCTTCAGTCAAAATTGGTCCGTAGCGAGAAGGATCTCCAGAGGTGATATCCAAAACATTAACTCCTAATCCCTCTTTAACATAAGGGGAACAACGAAGGCACAAACCAGCGGTTTCCAGAATAATAATGTCTTTGCCTTGATTCTCTTTAATTATTTTTGGTATTTCAAGGGCGGTGTAATGATCGGGACAAAGCTCTCCGGCTAATTTTTTAACAGCCGGTATTTTATATTCCTCGGCAATTCGTTCATCATCTGATGTTTGCAGGCAATCAAATTTAGCAAAAAATAGTTTAGAATCGTTTCTCAATTCCTGAATTATATATTTAATTATGCTTGTTTTGCCTGAACCGGGAGTCCCAGCAAAAATTATAAATTTCATATTTGTATTTTAATTTGGCGCTCTATCCGCCGAATCAAACTTGTTTATTTTTTAGACTTAATCGGTTCACAATATATCTCCACGTTTTTAATTCTTTCACCTTTCCTTATTTTTTCTCTTATATCCAATCCATAATTTTCTATCCAGTTAAGATAATGAGCAATGCCTTTTTCTTTCAAAGAGGTTTTCAAGATTTTAACGACACCACCATCTTTTATAATAATTCTTTTATCGGCTCTTAATGCTAAAGAAGGATCATGCGTAACGATTAAAACAATTTTCCCTTCTTCCACTAAAATTTTGATAGCCTCCTCTTTTCTAATGCCTGCATTTTCTATTTCGTCAATCAAAATAATAGGGGAAATACTGATATTGGCCACATCGGAAACCATTAAAGCTCTGCTTTGGCCACCAGACAAATCAAGTAAATTCATTTCAGGATAAATTGCCTCTCCTGTAATTCTATTAGCTTCTTTTATTACTTCTTTGATTAAGCCTTGTTTTGGTTTTCTCCCGCGTGACTCTAAATGTAATTGTAAAAAGTCTTTAACAGACATATCTGTAAAAAAATTCATACTTTGGCTCAACGAAGCGATTAATTTCTTT
>CAZLAP010000017.1:0-7361 GCA_964557715.1 uncultured Candidatus Saccharibacteria bacterium | reverse complement strand
AGAAGCTCGGCTACTAAAAAATATAGCCGAGCTGATGTTTAGATTAAAAGATCAGGGCGGATAAAGATGAGAGTCTTGTCCATGTCTTCAATTTCTATCTTTTCATTGCCAATAAAAAATATATTAATTTTTTTTACTTCTTCTTGCGGAAGAAAGGGGAACCAAAGGCGCACTATAAGACATTCTTTTACAAGATTGCCGTCTTCAGTTGTCGCCACCCCGTCTATTACGTAATAAAAGATAATGGGTTCAAGCATGTAATCGCGGTCAATTTCCGTAATCTCTGGCTTCCATATGCTTTGTCCTTCGGTTGAGAAAAACCGAAGACTGCCTTGCCCTTCAGGGCGAAATGTGAGCGTAAAGTCTTCGCATTCCCAAGTTCCCCAAAGTTGTCCGCTTATTAGCGGAGGAATTTTTGCCTTGCCAGAGCCAGAGTTGGCAAAGAATACTGTCACAATAACAATCCATAAAATCACTATTTTTTTCATCACGCACCTCCCTTGTTTGCCCTATTATTTTTTTTAATCTATAAATGTGCTGTATTTTTTAGATTATACTTCTTTTTTCAAAAAAGTCAAATTATAGTGGGCAGTACAGGACTTGAACCTGTGACCTCTACTATGTCAAAGTAGCGCGCTAACCAACTGCGCCAACTGCCCCTGGTGTATTTATACAACTCCGCTCGAACTCATTTTATCAGAAATTCCTGAAATTTAAATAGTGCCGCGCTTCGCGCGGCACCCTACCCAGCGGCTCGCGGGCAAAAAATGAAAGGGTTTTGGTGGGCATGCCAGGGATCGAACCTGGGACTTCTACTTTATAAGAGTAGCGTTCTACCACTGAACTACATGCCCTTATATCTGTTTGATTTTCAATTTAGTTACTTTTTCCTTTTCAATTCGAGCTTCGGTTTTTTTTATTTTCTTTTGTCCCATCAGTTCTTCAAATTCTTCCCTCTCAATGGTCTCTTTTTCAATTAAAGTTTTGGCGATTTTTTCCAGCAGAGCTTTTCTTTTTCTTAAAGTATTTTTTGCAGTGTTTTCCGCCTGTTTTATAAAATTTTCCACCTCCTTGTCTATAAGAGCTGCCACTTTTTCCGAGTAATTTCTCTGCTCTGAAATTTCTTTGCCTAAAAAAACCAATTCTTCTTTCTCGCCAAAAGAGATCGGGCCCAAAGAAGACATGCCGTACTCTTTGACCAGTTTTCTGGCTAATTGCGAAGCTTTTTCCAGGTCGTTTGAAGCGCCGGTAGTTATTTCGCCGAATTTTATTTTTTCCGCAGTGTATCCTCCCAACAGAGTGGCTATTTCCGCCAAAAATTCCGTTTTCGTTTTTATTTTCCTTTCCTCGGAAGGCATTTTAATGGTGTAGCCGGCTGCCATTCCCCGGGAAACAATGGATATTTTTCTGACTGGTTCTGTTCCGGGCAAGGTGGCGGAAACAAGAGCATGGCCAGCTTCGTGATAAGCAGCAATCTTTTTTTCTTTTTCAGATAAAACATGGCTTTTTCTTTCAGGCCCGAGCAGAACTTTTTCAATGGATTCTAAAAGCTCTTCCTGAAAAACCTGCAGTTTGTTTCTTCTGGCCGCCAAAATAGCAGCTTCGTTAACCAAATTTGCCAAATCCGCTCCGGAGAAACCCGGAGTGCGCTCTGCGATTTCCCGCAGACTTATGTCTGCGGCCAAAGGTTTTCCTTGGCAGTGAATTTTTAAAATTTCTTCCCTGTCGTTTATATCAGGCAGATCCAAAATCACCCTTCTGTCAAACCTTCCGGGTCTTAACAGAGCAGGGTCCAGAACGTCCGGACGGTTGGTGGCTGCGCAGACAATAAGTTTTGTGTCTCTTTCAAAGCCGTCCATTTCCACTAAAATCTGGTTTAAAGTCTGTTCTCTTTCATCGTGGCCTCCGCCCAGTCCCGCGCCTCGGTGCCGGCCGATAGCGTCAAGCTCGTCAATAAAAATTATGGACGGAGCCGTCTTTTTGGCAGTAGAGAACAGGTCGCGGACCCGGCCGGCGCCAACGCCGACAAACATTTCTACGAATTCCGAACCAGACATATGGAAGAAAGGAACGTGAGCTTCGCCGGCCACTGCTCTGGCTAAAAGCGTTTTTCCCGTTCCGGGACTGCCCATCAACAAGACGCCCCTGGGAATTCTGGCGCCCATCTGCAGAAATTTTTTCGGGTTTTTCAAAAAATCAACTATTTCCATTAATTCTTCCTTAGATTCTTTCAAGCCAGCTACGTCTTTAAAGGTTATTCTTTCTTTAGAATGGCCTTCTGCTCCGAACAATCTTGCTCTGGCTTTGGTAAAATCAAACGCCTGCATAGCTCCTCCTTTTGCCTGTCGGAAGATAGTCCAGAAGAAAAAACCGAAAACTACCAATGGCAGAATAAAAAGCAGCGGCATAAGCCAGACCCAAATGTCTTGTTTTTCCTTTGCTTCAATTTCAACCAGCTTTAATTTTTCCGCCTCTGCGCCGTAATTAATCAAAGATTGGGAAAGAGCGATTTCAGGTTCTTTCATTGAAAAAACTTTTTCCTCATTGTCAAAAGTTATTTCCAGATTATTGCCGGAAACGATTATTTTTTTTATTTTCTCTTGATTGACATTTTCAACCACTTGGCTTAAAGGCATTTCCTCTTTTTTCCCAAAAGGTTCGGAAAACAAAGTAAAAATGCTGGAGATTACCAGAAAAATCAGAAGAACGATAACGAAGTTTTTAATTAGGTTTTTCATTTAAGTGAATTTCAATTTTTATATTGCTTTTTCAATTTAGCAAAAAAATTTCCCAAAAGCAAGATTAAATTAAAGGCTTATGCTTCGGCAAAGAAGATGAATCTTCTTTTTTACCCTTCGCTACCTCTCGGGTCTCGGAGGAAGCACAAGCCCACTTAATAACAACAAAAACAACAAATTAAAAATAAATTAAAAATAAAATAAATAACCCTCGGGCCGAAGCGCGAGGGTTATTAAGGGGTAGGGAGTTTTTATTTTTTTCTTAAATCTTCAAGAAGCCGCTTAGCTTCTTGCAGGCGGAGAGACGCAATTTTTGCGTCTCTGAAAGAAGCGGGCCCGTTGACCTGCTTCCAGATTTTGTTTCCCTCAGTCTCTTTCAGCTGCAACCTTGCAGCCTGAAAGATATCAAGAGGCACCTTTCTCCCATTGAGTCGTTCTAACAGCAGCTCGTGGAGCTTTTTTTCCGCCTCTTTTTTGACAGTCCTTAACTTTTCTTGGGTTTCCTTTTCTTTTTTTTGAAGCGCCGGTATTGCGCGCTTCAATTTCTCAATTATCCAGTCTTCATACCTTGGCACTGGATTTCCTTCCAGTGCCAAGCTGGCTCCCTCTGCTATGTACTGCTTTTTGCAGTTGTAGCAGACGGCTTTTCCCTTGACCTTAGAACCTTCGCAGGTTGGGCAAGGGACCAATTCGTTATTATTTTTAGTTCCCATCTTATCCTCCTTCCATTCCCTATCCCTTTTTGTTTTTAACAAAGAACACAAATATATTATACATAAAACAAAAAATCTGTCAAGGATGACAGATTTGTCTTACCGTTTTTTTAATGCCTAAGTCAGTTTCAGGCTCATTCTGTGTTCGGGCAGGTCAATTGACAGGATTTCAAATTTGTATTTTTCTCCCACCTTAAGAGTTTCCTCCATTTTTGTTTTTGTGCCGAATTCGGAAATATGGCAAAGGCCTTGGATTTTTGAATCAATCTGGACAAAAGCTCCATAGGGATTAAGCTTGCTCACCTCTCCTTCAACGGTATCTCCCTTTTTATGTTTTTTTTCAAAGTCCTGCCAAGGGTCTTCTTTCAAAGCTTTCAAAGACAAAGAAACTTTGTTGTCAATGATGGAAATAATTTTTGCTTTAACTTTATCTCCCAGTTTAACAATGTCTGCCGGATTTTCAATCAATTGCCAGTCAAGCTCTGAAATGTGGATTAATCCTTCCAGCGCTTGAAAGTCTGTTGCCGAAGTTTTAGCCTCGCCATCCGTTATTAAAGGAAATTTTACGAAAACTCCAAAATCAGTTATGCCGGTAATTTCTCCTTCAACCGCATCTCCTATTTTGTATTTTTTCAGGATTTCTTTTATTTTTCCCTCTTCTTTGGCTTTTTCCGACAAAATTAATTTTCCCTGCCTTGCGTCCAGGCTGAAAATTTTAACTTCCATTTCTTTAGCGACAAATTTCTGCAATTCTTTAACAATTTTAAAAGCATCGCCTTTTTCCACTCTGGGATAGTTTTCAGGCAGCAATTGGGAAACGGGCAGAAAAGCAGGAATGCCGAAAATTTCCGCCAAAAGCCCGCCTTTATTTACGCCTGAAATTTTGACTTTTAAAATTTCGTTTTTATCTTTTTTTTCTTTCAGTTTTTCCCAAGTCAGTTCGTCAGAAGCTTGGTTTAAGGAAAGTTCAATATATCCTTCGTCGTTTTCAATGTTTGTGATTTTAGCAAAAAGTTTGTTTCCTATTTTTGAATTTTTTATTTCTTCTTTGGCTTCCTGAAATTCTTTGCCGTAAATTATTCCTGTTCCCATAGCTCCCAAATCCAAAAAAACAGCCGACCTGGCTTTGCCGATAATTTTTCCCTCAACAATTTTACCGACTTGAGGAGGCTTTATTAGATTGTTTTGTTCCAGCAAGCTTTTCATAAAACATTTTTCAGCCTACAATGAATATTGAATTTTTGCAATAGTTAAGATAAAATAAAACATATGCAGATTATTTGGCACGGACAATCTTGCTTTCAGGTAATTTTCAGCCAGGGAAAAAACAATTATGTCAATATGGTTATTGACCCTTTTTCCGAAGATATCGGCTTAAAGCTGCCCAAGCTTGCGGCCGACGTTGTTTTAGTTACCCATAATCATTCCGACCATAATAATATTAAAGCAGTTTCCGGCTCTTCGGAACAAAGCCCTTTTTTAATTCAAGGACCGGGAGAATATGAAATTAAAAAGGCCTTTATTCAAGGCATTTTGTCTTTTCACGATTCGTCTTCCGGACAGCAAAGAGGCGTTAACACGATTTATACCGTAGAAGCGGAAGAGTTAAAGATTTGCCATCTTGGCGATTTGGGGCAGAAAGAATTGACTCCGGAACAGGTTGACAAGATAGGCCAAGTTGATGTTTTAATGATTCCAATCGGCGGAAATTACACGATTTCTGCCAAAGAGGCAATAAAAATAATGTCTCAAATTGAACCGGGCATCACTATTCCCATGCATTACCACTTGCCAAAATTGAAAATAAAACTTGACGGTTTGGATCAATTTTTAAAAACATTAGGAATAAAAAAATTGGAGCCGCTGGCCAAATTATCTTTTAAAAAGAAAGACATTTTGCCGGAAGAAGCGAAAATAGTGGTTTTAAAGGCGTAAATTTTAACTGGTAAAATTTATGAATATTCTGCAAAAGATTCAGAATCAGCCGGAAAAAAATAAAAAAATTATTTTATGGGCAACCTTAATTGTTCTTGGTCTGATTCTGGCGTTTTTTTTGGTTAAAAACGCTCGGGAAAAAATAAGAGAGTTTGAAACGGAAAAAGCCATAGGAGATTTAGATTTTTCAAAATTGGAAATACCGGAACTTGAAATACCAAATTTTGATATGTTTGAGCTGGAAATACCGGAACTTGAAATACCGGATTTTAATATGTCTGAGCTGGAAAAATCTGAAATTGAAATTTATGAAGAATAATAACAATAACGAAAAAACTGAAAATACTGAAGCAGGTCTTGTAAAAACGCGGGAAATCACTGAAGAAATGCAGGAATCTTACATTAATTACGCTATGTCAGTGATTGTTTCCCGGGCTTTGCCCGACGTCAGGGACGGGCTGAAGCCGGTTCATCGCAGGATTTTGTATACAATGCTGGAAGAAGGTTTGAGGCATAATACTAAATTCAGGAAATCAGCCACTGTTGTGGGAAGCTGTTTGGGCCGCTATCATCCTCACGGCGATATGGCTGTTTATGATTCTTTGGTCAGAATGGCTCAGGATTTTTCACTAAGGTACCCCTTGGTTCAAGGCCAGGGAAATTTCGGAAGCTTGGATTCCGATCCGCCGGCTGCCCAAAGATATACCGAATGCCGGCTTTCAAAAATCGGAGAAGAGATGCTGAAAGATATTGAAAAGAATACGGTTGACTTTATGGATAATTACGACGGGACGAGAAAAGAGCCTGTTGTTTTGCCTTCGCCAGTTCCTCAACTGCTGCTGAACGGCTCTTTGGGAATTGCCGTTGGCATGGCGACGAAAATTCCCACTCATAACCTTGGAGAAGTTTGCGACGCTTTAATTTACCTCATTGATAAGCCGAAAGCAGACACAGAAGAGCTTTTTAAATTTATTCAAGGGCCTGATTTTCCCACTGGCGGCATAATTTTTGACCAAAAAGAAATAATTCAGGCTTACTCGCAGGGCAAAGGGCCTGTTGTTATCCGTGGCAAAGCTGAAATAACAGAGCATGAAAAAAGCGGCAGGCAGCAAATCGTTATCAATGAAATTCCTTACCAAACTCAGAAATCAACCTTAGTTGAACAGTTTGCCAATTTGGTTCAGGAAAAAAAGATAGACGGCGTAAAAGACATTAGGGATGAATCTGACAGGGAGGGCTTTAGAATTGTTGTTGAATTGTCTCGGGACGCTTATCCGCAAAAGATTCTGAACAGGCTTTACAAATTTACCGACCTGCAGAAAACTTTTAATTTGAATATGCTGGCTTTGGTTGACGGGATTCAGCCAAGAGTTTTAAATTTGGTTGAAATGCTGAATTATTTTATCAGCCACAGGATTGAAGTAATAACCAGAAGAATTAAATACGATTTGGAAAAAGCAAAAGAGAGGGTGCATATTTTGGAAGGGCTTCATAAATGTTTAGCCAATATAGACGAAGTCATCAGGATAATTAAAAATTCGGCTGACAGAGAGACTGCCGCCAAGAACTTGATTAAAAGGTTCCGCTTGACCAGAATTCAGGCTGAAGCCATTTTGGAAACAAAACTTTCCGCTTTGGCACAGCTGGAAAGAAAAAAAATCGAAGATGAATTAAAAGAACTTAAAGTTAAGATTAAGGAGCTGACTATAATTTTGGACAGTAAAAAGAAAATAAAAGAGGTGATAAAAAAGGAATTAACCCTTCTGAAAGAAGAATTTGGCGACGAAAGAAAAACCAAGGTCACGGAACAAAAAATCGGCGAGTTCAGATTAGAAGATTTGATAGCTCAAGAGCAGGCCATTATTACATTAACCCAGGGAGGTTATGTCAAAAGATTAAAACCTTCTGCCTATAAAACCCAGAAAAGGGGAGGTAAGGGCATTTTAGGAATGAAGACAATAGAAGAGGACGTTAT
>CAZLAP010000016.1:0-7921 GCA_964557715.1 uncultured Candidatus Saccharibacteria bacterium | reverse complement strand
TTGCTTCGTTTTCCAGGATTTCTTTTTCTTCTTTTTTGCTTATTTGAGGCTGAGCTTCATACTCCCCTGCGCCGTAGCCCCAAAATTGTTTCCAGCCCAAACCTCTTGCGTATCCGCGTCCCCAGCCTCTTCGCGAACCTGTTCCGACGCCGCATGGACCCAATCCCCGGCCTGTGCCCGGACCCTGGCCCAAAGGACCTGTTCCGTTAAATCTTGGCATAATTTTAATATTTATTTTATTGATAAATAGAATGACCTTTTGTTTTTTTTCGCTTCTATTATGAATATACACCCATAATTATTTCTTGTCAAGCTCTTTAATAAAAAGGCCGCAGAGCTATTACTGCAAAGACTTTAGTTAAATAAGTCAAACTTTTCTAAAAAATAAGCCCTGACAGCAAAATAATGCTTGTCAGGGCTTTTCTTCAAAATATGTCGCTTCTGGCCGAAAAAAGACCCTCCAAGCTTATCCAGCGAGGAATAATCTCCTTATATACTTCGCAATAAGGAGACGGTCCGATTCGGCCGAATGTTTGCAAGGTAGTCAATTGGCAAGCGCCGGCGCAGTTATAACGGAAAAGGCAATCCGCGCAGCCAGCCACCTGGGAAAAATCTTTTATTATGAATGGCTGACTCTTTACCAAGTCTAACGGTCCTTGCTCAACCGTTCCTAAAGGATGACTGAGGGTTAAAGGACAAAGGCAAACTCTTCCCTGGGTGTCAATAATGAAAAGAGATTTGCCCAGCCCACAGACTTGCGTCTTGGGCCAGTGAAGAACCATGCTTTCCAGCAAATAATTCAAGCCGGAAAGCCTTTTCGCAGAAGTCTCCCTGCAGCCAATGCGATTCCCTGCCCAAAGACCTGCCTCCAGCAGATCAAAACAGGCGTTTAATTGCTTTATTGCTTCTTCATTATATCTTTTTAGCTCCTCGCTATTAAAAGCTTTCTGATGAGAAGCAAATTTCATTAAAGAAAACCTCAATCTTCCTCCGCTAAGAATAATTTTTTGAGTTATTTTTGGTAAATCAGCCAAATTTTGCGGGGAAAGCACAAGCCAAACCGAATATGCTCCTTTTCGGTACTGCTGCAGTTTTTGATGAACTGCCTTAATAGCGGCAAAAAACCTTTGCGATGTTTCTGGAGTATCTAATAATTGGCCTGCCGATAAACCAAAGTCCGTTCCAAAGCTGGCTAAAAAATCAATCTTTTTTTCGTCTAAGAGAAGAGTGTTTGTTACTATTTTGAACCTTATCTTCCCTTTTTCAAAAATATCCTGATAATTAGCCTTTACATATTCCATTATTCTTTTTATCAGCGGGAATTCCAACAAAGGCTCCCCGCCGAAAAAGAAAAATAGAATCTTACCAAAGCCTTTTTCTAAAGCTTCGGCAATGATTTTATCAACAGCTTTTTTAGCTGTTTCCAAAGACATTGAAGACTCTCCTCTTTTAACATAACATTTTCCGTTAAAGCACGTTTTTTGCATATTGCATTTGTCAGTAACCAACAAATGCGCTTTAACGGTTCTCCTTTCGTTAGGAATATCCCAATTTTTCCACTCTGGCAAACTTAAATCATTTTTTTCTACCAAAATCTTTCTTTCTGTTAACAAAATGAGCGCTGAATCAAAGTCTTTTTGACCTGGCAGTATTTTTTTTATTCTGCCAACTTCAGCTCCATCTTTGAAAAGATTGAAAATCTCCTCTTCTAATGAGGTGAGAATAATCGGCCCTTTCCCGTAAACGGCAGGATTAAAAACCAACAACCTGCCATTAACTTTCTGCTCAAATAAAATCGGAGATTTGTTTAAAAATTTTTGCTTCTTTTCCATCGTCGCATCCTTTCTTATTCTTATTTTTTATTTTTAAGAGAACATTTTTGATTTAAACCTAATCGTCCGGTTTTTCTTTTTTTAAATAATGATGCTTAATCTTTTCTTTTGAAGAAAACGGATATTTTCCTTTTTCTATCAAATTGATTATCGGCGCTATTTCACTTAAAGTTCCGTCATAATACTTCAAAAAACTTTTAATCTGCAAGCTATCGCAAAAAATATCTTTATATTTGGCAATTAATTCGGACGAAGACTTTATACCATCTATAAGCTCAATCGTCAAACAAAGCCTTTCTGTTTTGTCTTTTTCTTCAATAACTTCCATTTTAAAATTTCCGGTATTGCTTTTAATCAATTCCGGGTGGGCAAGAAACGCCTGAGTGTCTTCAATGGCAAAAGGAACGCTTTGCACTTTTAGTATGTTTTGGTTGCGGCCAAAAACGAAAAAGAAGGGAAAAGGCAAAATGCTTCCCTTCTTAAAATTTTCTTTTTTCAGCAGTTGTTCAGCATCATAACCTGCTTCGGTTAAAATATTCATTGTTTTTTTAAAGCTGAAAACTTTGCCGTCATCATGAGTATTAAACCTTAAAAGAGGCTGGTCAAGAGCTTTAGTTATAATCAACTCGCCGTTCTTCTCTTCCATTAAAGTTCCAAAAGGGTTGTACTGAAAAACCATAGGCAAAAAATCAACATCGCCGAAAAACATTTTCTTTAAGTTTTTATCATTTTTACAAAGACGTCTGATTAAATTAGCTATTGGTGTTTCAACCGCAAATGAACCGCTGGTTTCAGTCAAGCCAAAAACGGAAATTATCCTCTGAACAACAAGCGCTTTGCTTTCTTTTTTGTTTTTGGCTATTTTTTCAGCTACAAATTCCCTCCACTCTTCAGAAAAACCTTCCGCGCTGGTCAACAAATAAATATTTAATTTGTTCCAGGGAAT
Organism: uncultured Candidatus Saccharibacteria bacterium; assembly: GCA_964557715.1. Taxonomy (GTDB): domain Bacteria; phylum Patescibacteriota; class Minisyncoccia; order Minisyncoccales; family RBG-13-42-11; genus CAZLAP01. Next base: position 5,143 of record CAZLAP010000016.1, on the reverse strand, counting down.
CCTTTCTTTTTCTCCGTATTCAATCACTCTTCTTAAAAAATAAGGATTGCCAAGTAAAATTATCTGCTCGTAAAACCTGCCAACTGCTTTAACGCAATCAACTATGACTCTTCTGCTGGCCCCCGAAGGCGCAACGGAAACCTTCAACCCTTTGACTTTGAATAATTGCTTGGCAAAATAAGAAACCCGTTCGCCGCCCGGCCACATACCCATAACAAAGCCGATTATGATTAAAGTTTTCTTTTTGTCGCAGTTATAAAGATTTCTTAAAGTAATTTCCAAATGCTTCAATTTATACGGCTCTTCTGAAACAAAACGGGGCCAAAACGTCAAGCCAAACCTGGCATCATAATTTGAGCTGTGTTCCCAAGCGTAACAGTCATTGACCTTTTTCCCGAATAAAGTTTCTTTTATTCCGTATTTTATAAAATAGTTTTTTTTGTCGGTCAAAGGCAATTTTTTAAAATCTTTGATAAATTTAATTTTTCCGGTAAGGTAGCCGCAGCCGGACTCGGACAAAAATTTTTTATAAGCAGGTATTTTTCCGATTTTTGTTCCAATTTTAAAAATTATAAAAAAGCGCGCTGTTTTTTCTAAAAAGTCAGGCGGGATTGTTCTGAAAAAAAATTTCTTTATCAGAAAATTTAAATTTGGCATTTTAAAATAATTTTATTTTAAAAAGAAAAAGCATCGGCAGTTTTTTACAGTCAAAGCGGCGTTGCTTTTTTGGCAATTTTTAAATATCTGGATAATTATTTTTCTTTCTTGCCTCTTTTTCTTTTTTTTGTTTTTCTATTAAGCCTTTTTCTATTGGCCCATCCTCTGCCCATTTTCTTATTATTCTTTAATTATAATTTTATGACCGTTTTATTTATTTTAGCAAAAAACAGCCCGAACGACTAATGAGAAAGGTTTTTAATTATTATGCGAAAAAGCTTCCTCGGTATAAACGTTTGAAGAATTCCAAAGCATAAAGCCGGTAAAATCATCTTTAGTTGAATCATAAACCGCCTCAATTTGCGCTCTTACCATTCCAGCATCATACACCGCTCCCAAATTGAAATCCTGAAGCCAGGGCCGCAAACGGGCGTTTGTTTTTTTTAACTGGCTGAAAATTGACAATCTCTTAAAAGCGCTATCCATTGAATATTTTACCACTTCATAAGGATAAGCAGCCGGATTTTGGTAGCCTAAAAATCCTCTGGCATAGTGGGAAGGATAAACCATGGGGCAAATATAGTCAAAATATTCAAAAGAATCTTCAATTATCTGGCCTATGCCTAAATCGTCGAAATTAACGGTGGACAAGCCGAAAAGGTCAATGGATAGCTTAACATCGGGAAGCTCCTGGCGCAGATACCCAAAAAAATCCTTCATAACTAAATGCTTTGGAGCGCTTTGGTCCCACAAAGGAAAATTTATATCCTTCAAATTGCCGTCCGAAGGAAATCTGATGTAGTCAAAATTTATTTCGTCAAACCCCAATTCAACCGCCTCTTTGGCAATGGCAATGTTGTAATCCCAGCTTTCTTTTGCTGACGGGTCAATCCAGGCCAATCCCGAATTGTCAAGCCACAAAGTGGAAAAAGAAAAAACCCCTAAAGCAGATAGCTTGTTTTTGCTGTGAATCGCCAAATCAGGCCTGGCTTTGGCCAACACCGGATCTTGAAAAACTGTTATTCTGGCAATAACATATATCCCCTCTTTATGCAATTTATCAATAAGGGAGCTTATATCCTTAATTCTTATGCTTTTCGCCTTGTATTTTTCCACCTCAGGCACTGCACTATCGTAAGCTACATAACCTGACCAGTCTTTAATATCAATGACTACTCCGTTAATCTCAGTGCTTCCGGCAATATCAATTAAATAATCAATATAACTTTCCCTGGAAGCCGACCAGCTTGTAACATAAACAGCTTTTACTGTTTCCGGCAAATAGGTTTCCAAAGAATGAGTTTCCGGCACAAAAGATTCTTGAGCCTGAAAACTTGTTTCGTTTTCAAAAGTTTCAACATTGTTATTGCAATCTTTTCCCCCTGTCGGCTCAAAATTAAAAAAGGAAATGCTGTTTTTATGGGAAAAAATAAAAAAAGTAACGGCTATCGCCAAAATTATTGAAGTTAAAATAATCGGCCAGACAAATTTCATAATAAAAAGTTAATTTCTCATTATACTACTTTTGATTCCAAAAATGAAAAAGCGGACTCTTGGTTTTCGCCAAAAATCCGCTGTTTTATAACATAATGCTTTTGCTTTTATTTATTTACCCTTCCCCAGATTTCTCCGATTTGACGGGTAAACAAAATTAAAGGAAATCCTTCAGCTATCAGTTTACATATAACGCCCAGGCAAAATTCCATCAAATCCTTGGTTTTATCAAAACTTTCGTTCTGGACTTCAAAAACTATTTTTTCAATAAACTCTTTTAGATTTTCCTCTTTGCTGGAATAATCAAACATTATTCAGCCCTCCCTTCGTCTCTCTTATGGGCGGCATTTCTTCTCATTACTAATCCCTTAATATAACTGTCACGAGCTTCATGGCTCATAACAGACATTGCATCTGTATCAGTTCTCAAAGAGCTATGGAATTCATTCTTCCTAATCCACAACTCATGCCAGAAAAGTTTCAGGCATCTGTTCCAAACAAGCCCTTTTGCTTTCCTCATAAATCTTTTAATAGAAAATTCTAACTCCCAATAAAAAAATAATAGTTTTTCCATTCCATTCTCCTTTCTTTGGCAATTTCTTAAAGTATTTATTTGAAAAAGGCCTAAAATTATTCTGCCCCAAAAGACTAAAAATGTAAAGCAGTTTTAATCAAATACAAAATAATGAGATGAGCTGGATAGAAAATGTAAAAGAAGTATTTCGGCAATCTGACTTTCATTTTTGGCCCGAGAATAAAAGGAAGCGAAAAAAGAGCAAACAATTGAATATGAATTTGATAACAAACGGAATAAAGAAAAGTGCTTAAAGAGAACAAAGAAAACTTATGGATATTTTTTTTGAAAAAATAGAATATTAAAATAACGCTTAATCCGTATGGCCCGTACTCAACAAAAAAGGAAGCGAAAAAACTTAAAAAAATATAAAAAAATTTCTTTTTTTCTATTGCCGAAATGGCAAAAATTCCCAAAGACAAAGAAAAAAGAATGTTTAAAACAATCTCCCCTCTTAAAAAATAAAAAGGAATTTGCGACACAGCTGCAAAAAACAAAAGCCGCTTAATGTAATTTTTCCTGTTTGACGTTGCCTGGCAGCCCACTGAAAGCTGATAGGCGAAAAGAGGAAAAGATATTCTCCCTATAATCCTTAATAAGCTCCAAGGATAAAAAAATGCCCCAATATGGTCAAGGAGCATTGCTGTCATAGCCGCCAATTTTATAAAATTACTCTCTTCTTTGCTTATCATTTTTTTTATTTTATCAGAAAAATCGCAAAAGATAAAACTTCAATTAAAAATGTTGATAAGAAAAAATATGCAGGAAAATGTCTTTAACCTTGGGCGAAAAGACTCATAATTCCCTTTAAGCCGATGGCAAAAGCGCCAATTAAAAAAATCCAAAAAGGCAAAGATATAAAAAAACTTAAGACAATTAATATTATTATGCTCATATCAATAATGCCGCCTATATCAAGCAGAGAGATGCAAGCTTTAAAAAAAAGGAAAAGAGGAAAAATAATCAATATAACGATTGGAACTTCAATGTTAAAAGCGATTGACAATAATATAATTGCAACGATTAAATCCAATATGCCTAAAATCTTAACCATAAAAAATTAAAATTTTTAATTTTCCTCAATTCTATCATATTTTTTTCTCAATTTAAAAAACGCTCCTTAACAAAACGCTCCAAATATTGAAATTTGAATAATATTAGAAAATTGTTTTAAAAATTTACCCCCTAAGTTTTTTATTCTGAAACCAGCTTATTAAAAAAAGAATGCCGACAATTATAGCTGGTCCGGATATAAAAGCATACCAGCTCCAAGGACGGCCAAACCCGACCGCAAAGACATAAAAAACGGCAAAACCGAAGAAAACAACTGCGCCAACTAAGTCATACTTCAGGGAAATTAGAACGACTCCAAGCAAAATGAATGAAGGAATAAGATGTATTAAAAAAGGCAAAACAGCGCTCCAGCCGCTATATTCGGAAAAGACATCAAGCGAAAACAAAGACAAAAATAAAACAAACCCTATGCTTAAAATTCTTGGCAGCCAGCGAATTACTTTCATTTTTTTTAGAGATATATTCATATTTTTATTATATAAAAATAAACAATCAAATTGGCTTTAGAATTCCAAAACCCAAAGTTATTGATTTTTAAGGCAGCTCTTCAATTTATTGCCACTTTAATAAAAATTCGTGGTATTCATCACCCTTATGAACGCATTTTATTTCCTGACAAGTCACTTTGCTTTTTACTATTATCTGAAGAATTGTAGAAAATATTCCCTCCATAACCCTGCATTGAATTTGATGGAAACGGTAGTTTTCTATTCTTAAAATTGCTCTTTTTTCTTTTTTGTCAAAACTTATTATTTTTGCATCCCCTGTCGTAAAAAACTTTCTCCACATTTTTGGAATTTCATTTATTGTTTTATCAAGAGAAATAAAATACTTCATAAGAACTCTCAACATTATTGAAAGTTTAGCCCTAAACTCTCCCATTTTTCGGAATTTTTCTGCGTCGTAATTAAAAATTCTTTCTATCGCCACAAAGGTTATTGCAAGTATTTTTGAAGGATAATAATCTGTTGTCTTTATTTTTTTATATTTTATTGGATAACCAAAGTCTGCCATTGCTCTTTCCAGTCTTTCCAATCCTTCTTTTCCTTCTTCTTTTAAAATAAACTCTCCGGTATTTTTAATACTATTTCCTGTTGTTTCTCCCTCTATTTTTTTTAATTCGTTTAATTCTTCTTTTGAAATTATATCTTCCATACGTTTTTATTATACCAAAAATATAATTTAAAAGAAAAACCCCTTAAAGGGGTTTTTCAATTGTTTGAACTGAGTTTCATCACCCGCTTACCAGCGGTCTCTGTCGCCTCTGCCAAATCCTCTGTTATCGCGATTAAATCCGCCTTGCCTGGAAGCTCTCGGCTCCATAGGGCGGGCTTCGTTCACAAT
>CAZLAP010000015.1:0-14291 GCA_964557715.1 uncultured Candidatus Saccharibacteria bacterium | reverse complement strand
TGAAGAAATGGAAGATACTGATGAAGAAATGGAAGATACTGACAATGAAAAGGCGGAAGAAGAAATGGAAGAAATGGCAGAAAAACAAGAGATGGAAATTGAAAAAATAAGAAAGTCGGGAGGCCTCATTAGCCCTGAAGGAATTTTAATGCTGGTAGCGGCAGTTTTTATTGACGTTGGCGAATTTGCAATTGAGTTTTTGCCTGTTATAGGGCAAATAATCTCTTTTTGTATTGATATTTTTGCCTTAATTTTTATCGGAGGCTGGATGTGGTTTCGTTCCGGAGCCATTAAAGTCACGAAAAAAGCCGGAGGAAGATTAAGCAAATTAACGAAATGGTCAAAAAGATTAAAATGGTTAAGGCCAGTAGCTTTTATTATTGAACTTCTCCCAATCGCCAGCAGTTTTTTGCCGCTTTGGATCTTAATTGTTTACTTAGAATTAAAGCATAATTAATCTTTGGAAGCAGGCCTAACAACAATCCTTCTTTCCAACCCCTGGCCAATGCTTTCGGTCTCTATATTTGGATTATCAGCCAATTCCAAATGAATAATCCTTCTTTCATAAGCTGGCATTGGAGCTAAAATTTTCTCCTTTTTGCTAAGATTAACTTCATCGGCCGCAGAACGAGCTAATTCTTTCAAATACTCGCGCTTTTTTTGCTTGTAATTGTTTATATCAAGATTGAGGTAAAAAGCTTCAGGAATAAGCTTTTTTCTCAAAACCGCTTTTAACAAATGTTGAATTTCAAGCAAAGTTTGGCCCTTTTCGCCGATTAAAATTTGGGGCTCGCCGGTTGTCAGATTAATGGAAATCACGTTTTTTCCCTCTTCTTTTTCCTGTATAATTTTAACTTCCACGCTAAGGGCGGCTTTTTGAAAAAACTCTTTAATCAATTCTTTAATTTTTTTAATATTTATAGAATTAAACATTTTAAGTTTTTTTCTCCGAATTAACTTTATGATGTTTAACAATCAAATATTGCTGGAAAATTGAGAAAAGAGCGGTAACCGACCAATAAAGACCGATGGCTGCGGGCAGACGCCAAAGAATAAAAATCGTAAAAACCGGAAAAAAATAAACCATCTGTTTTTGCATTAAATTTGAGAATTGAGCCATTTGGCCTTCTCCCCGGGGTTTTGTTTTCTGTTTTGGCATCAGCATTTTTGTCTGAAAAAATTGAAAAGCGCCGGCGAAAAGGGCCAAAATAATGCTTGTTTCAGCCAAATTAAACAAACTAAAAAACGTCGGATCAATTTGTCCGGGGTTAGGCACAAAACCGTAAAGAAAACTCATTTGTTCCGGTTCCAATCCTTTTTTAAAAACCCAAAAAAGAGCAATTAAAATAGGCAACTGCAACAGAGAAGGGAAACAGCCGCCGAAAGGATTAACTTTTTCTTTTTGATAGAAACTCATTACTTCCTTAGCTTGCTTTTCTTTGTCGTTTTTGTATTTTTGCTGAATTTCCTGAATTTTCGGCTGCAGCTCTGAAAATCTTTTTTGTATTATCGCGGATTTCAGCGTTAGAGGATAAAGAATAATTCTGATAATAAGAGTTAAAGCGATTATTGCCACGCCGAAATCATTGCCCGGCAAATATTCATAGAGAAAGACCAAAGCGTTAAAAAGCGGCTGATATAAAATTACATTGAAAGCGTTAATAAAAATCTCCATAAACAAGCTAAGGCAGATCTATGCCGCCTTTGTTAAAAGGATTGCACTTTATTATTCTCCAAAAACCCTTAACAGAACCTTTAATTATTCCGTTTTTTCTTATTGTCTCCGCCGCGTAATTGGAACAACTGGGATAAAAACGGCAATTGCGGCCAAGCTCTGGAGAAATAAACACTTGATAAAACTTTATCGTCTTAAAAATTATTTTTTTAATCACAATATTTTTGCTTTTTTTAGAAGTTCTTCAACGGTTTTGTCAATTTCCCGCAGATTATTTTTTTCAATGCCGGTAAGGGCGATAAAAAGATTGTCTGAGCTCTGGTTAAGCTTCATTAAATTAGCGCTGACAGCTTCTCTTATCTTTCTCTTTACCCTGTTTCTGACAACCGCTTTTCCTGAAATTTTTTTAGAAACAATGAAACCAAAACGGCAAAAGCTCAAATTGTTTTTTATTGTTTTTAAAATTAAAAAATCTTTTTTAAAAATTTTTCCTTTTTTAAAAATTTTTTCAATATCCCTTTTTTTCCTTATTCTGTATTTTTCGGAAAACATAATCTGTTTAAAAAGAATTTTCCGTCAAACCGTTAATTTGCGTCTTTTTTTATTTCTGCGCCGGGCCAAAATCTTCCTTCCGTCTTTCGTTTTCATTCTCTTTCTAAAACCGTGCTTTCTTTTCCTTTTTTTTGTTTTTTTATGGAAAGTTATAGACATAATTTTCAAGATTAATCGCTTAACAACTTTTTTATATTCTCATAAAAAAAATTGTTTTGCAAGCCTGATAAGCTGACATTCAAAGATATTTAGTATTTTTTATTCAAAGAACGCCTAAAATTATATCGTAAAAATAGATTGTTTGTATTGGTTTTTAGATGTCTTATTTTTTAATTTTTCCCACAACTTTTCCTCATTTTTTTAACAGCTTATTGTTTTATTTGGTTATTTTGATTTAAATTGACACACAAGGTATAATGTTTGCATATAAGATTAAAATTAAGAAATAAAGTTAACAAACTAAAATATTCAATTCTTCGCTATGACAAAAGAAGAGCTTTGGCAAGCAGTATTGGCCCAAATACAACTCAGCATTTCTCAGGCAAATTTTGCCACTTGGTTCAAAGACACAGACATAGCTTCTTGCAAAGAAGGACAAGTGATTGTCGTTACTCCAAATTCTTTTGCTAAGGAATGGTTGGAAAATAAATACGGAAAAACTATTTTCAAAATTTTTTATAATTTAGACAAAGAAATAAAAGAAGTAAAATACATAGTAGGGAAATCAGAATTAAAAGCGGCTAAAAAGCCGTCGGTTTCTCTTCCCGTTGTCGGACAACTTGAATTTGAGGAATTTAAAGTTGACAAAGAAACAAATCTTAACCCTCGTTACACTTTTGAAAATTTTGTTGTCGGCCCTTTTAACGATTTGGCCCACGCTGCCGCCTGGGCGGTTTCTAAAAAACCGGGAGCCGTTTACAATCCTCTTTTTATTTACGGGGGCGTGGGTGTAGGAAAAACTCATCTTTTGCAATCGGCAGGAAATGCAGTAATTAAAAATTTCTCTCAAAAAAAAGTAAAATATATTCCGGCTGAAATATTTACCGCCAATGTTATTTTATCAATAAAAAATCACAGCATGGAGGCTTTTAAGGCTAAATATAGAGCCATTGACGTTTTAATTCTTGATGATGTTCAATTTTTAGCCGGCAAAGAAAAAACACAGGAAGAATTTTTTCATCTTTTTAACGCTTTATACGAAGCGAACAAACAAATAATTTTATCTTCCGACAGGCCGCCTAAATCTATTCCTGCCTTAGCTGAAAGATTAAGGTCGCGTTTTGAAGGAGGCATGATCGGAGACATAAGTTATCCTGATTACGAAACGCGAATTGCTATTCTTAAAATGAAAAGTCAGGAAAAAGGAATTAGCTTTCCCGACGATGTTCTTGATTATATGGCAACGAATATCCAGAGAAATATAAGAGAGCTTGAAGGAGCCCTAAACAGGCTAATCGCTTATCAAAAAATAAACAGTCAATTGCCTGATTTAGAAACAGCCAAGTCGCTGCTTAAAACTCTTTTTCTTTCTCCGAATAAAACCGTAAATCACAGAAAAATAATCCAAACTGTAGCTGAATTTTATGATTTAAAAGAAAAAGACCTTCTTTCTCCCTCAAGAAAGAAAGAAATCGTTGTTCCCCGCCACATAGCAATGTTCTTATTGAGAGAATTGCTTAACGGCTCTTATCCTTTTATCGGCAGAAAATTAGGAGGAAAAGACCATACTACGGCAATTCACGCTTGTGAAAAAATCGTGAAAGAAATAAAAAACAACGAGAATTTGAACAATGAGATTGAATTAATAAAACAGAGAGTTTTTAATTCTTAGTGTGGATAAAAGAAATTTTATTGCAGGATAAATTGGGGAAAAATTAAAAAATTTATAATCCACAAGAAATTAAGAGTATTATCGCCCATTTTTAAACAATTAAAATCAATAAAAAATAATAATAAATATTAATTAATTAACAGATATAATAATAATAATAATAAATATTAATTAATTATGAAAATTACAATTTTAAAAGACAAATTAAAAGAAGGATTAAATATCGTTGAAAAAATTTCAATTAAATCAACAAATTTACCTATTTTAAATAATATTTTGTTTTCAACGGAAAAAAATTTTTTAAATTTAACTTCTACCAATTTGGAAATTGGCATAAAATGGTGGTCGCTTGTAAAAGCGGAAAAGGAAGGCAAAATTGCGGTTCCTTCAAAAATTTTATCCAGTTTTCTTAGTTTTTTACCAAACAAGCCGATTAATTTAGAAGTAAAAAATTCTGAATTAAAAGTTGAATGTGAAAATTATAAAACCTTAATAAAAGGAGTTGACCCTGAAGAATTTCCCATAATTCCTCAAATTCAAAGCGAGGATAAAGTTGAAATTCAAGCTAAGCCTTTCTGTAAAAGCTTAAGCAGTATCATTGATATTGCCAGCTCTTCTTCAACTAAGCCGGAAATTTCAGGAATTTATTTTCTTTTTCAAAAAGATTTAATAACAATGGCGGCTACTGACAGTTTTCGCTTGGGCGAAAAAAAGATTTCTTCTAATTTTTTTCAGAAAAACAACCCAACAGAGCATTCTTTAATTGTTCCCCAGAAGACAGCTAGAGAAATTATTAATGTTTTCGGAGAAAAAGAGGGAACCTTGACCGTCTTTTTTTCTCCGAACCAAATATTGCTCGAAACTTCTCTTTCAGAGGTTTCTCATCCCAAAATTCAGATGACTTCAAGGCTGATTGAGGGAGATTACCCGAATTATCAAGAAATTATCCCTAAAAAATATGAAACCTGTCTTTCTTTTCCTTTAAACGAATTTACCAATCAGGTAAAAATGGCTTCTCTTTTCAGCGGGAGGATTAATGAAATAAAATTAAAAATTGACCCGCAAAAAAGGCAAGTTAATTTTTTAAGCGAGAATCCTGAAGTGGGAGAGTATAAAAGTTTTTTAGCCGGAAAAATAGAGGGAAAGCCCTGCGAAATATCTTTTAACCACCGTTTTTTGATGGACGGCTTAGCCGGGCTTAATTCTTTAAGCCTTAAAAAACCTGAATTTGTTTTAGAATTAAACGGTCCGGAAAAACCAGGGGTCTTAAAGCCTAAAAATCAAGAGGATTATTTATATTTGGTAATGCCGATAAAAAACAATTAACAGCGATTAAAGCTTTATCTCGGCAGTCCGGGCAGAATTTCTTTAAGAAAGTTATGGAAAATTGGGCCAGCCACGGTCGCCGCAGGCTGACTTTTTGTCATAGAAACATTATTGCTGTTGCCGCTCCAGACCCCGACTGCGATTGACGGGGTGTATCCTATTGTCCAGACATCTCTAAAGTTATCGGTTGTTCCTGTTTTTGCCGCGACTTCGTATCCTTCAAAATATAGATGGGAATAATAACCGAACATGGGCGCTCTTGCTTCATTGTCTGACAGGATATCGGTAATAATATCAGCCGTTTCTTCCGGCAAAACCCTTTTTTGGGTTTTTTTATTTTTTTCAATAATATTGCCGTTATAATCTTCAATTTTTAAAATTGAAACAGGCGGAGTCGCTAATCCTCCGGTGGCAAAAACACCGTAAGCTGAAACCATATCCAAGAGTTTTACTTCTCCTCCGCCCAAAACAATCGCCGGGCCGTAAGAAGAGAGAGGCTTTTCTAAGGTAGTGATGCCCATGCTTTTTGCGGTTTCAATGCTGTTTTTCAATCCTTCAAGAAAAATGTTTTCTTTTCCTGAAAAATTGTTTATTTCTAAACTTTCCACTTTCTCTTTTAGTCCGGCCAGGAAAAGAACTTTTATTGAAGGAATGTTTAAAGATTGAGACAAGCTTTGCCTTAAATTGACCCAGCCGCGGAATTGCCCATCGTAGTTTTGAGGGGCATATTCTTTACCTCCCCAAAATCCGAAATTAGACGGCAAATCAGTTACTTTTGTTTCGTCATTATAGCCGTTTTTAAAAGCAGTGGCGTAAACAAAAGGCTTAAAAGCCGAACCGGGCTGTCTGCCGGGGCTCTCTTTGCTTCCAATAGCTGCATTAAAACGAGGGTCAAGCAAGCAGTCTACGCCGGGTGTGCAATTTTCAGGATAAGGGTCGGCGAACCAGTCGGTTGAGCCGACCATTGCTAAAATTTCTCCATTATTAGGATTAATTGCCACCAGGGCCGCGTTGTAAGCATTATATATTTTATTTTTTTCAACCCCTTCCTTAACGGTTTCTTCAGCTAATTTTTGCAGTTCCCAGTCCAAGGAAGTATAAATTTTGACTCCGTTTTCTTTTAAATATTCAAGATCTTGACCGTATTTCGGTTTAAGATATTTTTCTATTATGTACAAAACAAAATGAGGGGCTTTAATTGTTGTCGGCGAAGAAAATTCAATCATCTCTTCTTTTGCGGCCCTTGTCTCTTCTTCGGTTAAGTATCCTTTCATCAGCATTCTTTCCAGAATATAATCTTTTCTTCCCATAAGACTGTTTTTGTTTTCTCCATAAGGCGAGAGGCGATAAGGAGCTTGAATCAAGGCTGCCAAAGTTGCCGCTTCCGCAACTGTAATTTCAGAAATTGGCTTGCTGAAATATATCTGGCTGGCCGATTCAACTCCATAGGCGTTTTGTCCCAACGGAACTTGGTTTAAATACCATTCCAATATTTGGTCTTTTTCATAGCGCCTGTCTAATTCTAATGCCAGAATAATTTCCCTTACTTTCCTTTCAACGGTTTTTTCCAAAGTAAAAAAAGTTGACCTGACTAATTGCTGAGGGATAGTGGAGCCGCCGTAAATCGGGCTGCCGATTTTTAGATTAATTAAAACTGACCTGAATACGCCTCCAAAGTCAATGCCGTGATGGCTGTAAAAGTTGGAATCCTCAACAGTTATGATAGCTTGTTTTAAATGCTCGGGAATTTTTTCCAAGGGAACAATTGTTCTTTTTTCTTCTCCGTATATTTCGTACAATAAAATTTTTCCCGTACGGTCATAAATTTTAGTTGATTCAACAAAATGCCTTTCAGTGAAAATTTCCGGCCTTGGCAAGTCTTTGGCATAGAAAACAAAAATCAAAAGAGAAAGAAAAAATGCCAGCAAACAGCCGAGCCCGAATAATTTTAGAAGATAAAAAAACAAAACTTTTTTTTTGTTTTTTTGGTATACTTTGCGATGTATTTTTCTTTTAGGCATGTTTTAATTCTAATAAAAAAAAACGTTTTTTTCAATTATAATTTTGTTTTTTCTTAAAAAATCTCTGGCAAAACTTAAAATAAGGGCACAGCCTTGTGCTTCCTCCGAGGAAGCACAAGGCTTTCTGGAATTTAAAAGGTAATTTTGTTAGAATTAAAATATGAAAACTATAACCGACTCTCAAAAAATTAAAGAGGTTTTAACCAGAGGCGTTGAGAAAATTTACCCATCTTTTGAAGAATTAAAAAGAGCGATGATATCCGGCAAGAAGCTTAAACTTTATTGCGGTTATGATCCTTCTTCGCCAAGTCTGCATATCGGCCATATGATAACGCTGAAAAAGCTGGCTCAATTCCAGAGATTGGGGCACGAAGTTATAATGCTTGTGGGCGACTTTACCGGAATGATTGGAGACCCCACGGATAAAACGGCGGCGAGAAAGAAATTGACCAGAGAAGAAGTAATTGAAAATTCCAAAAAATACAAAAAGCAAGCGGGAAAACTTTTAAAATTTTCAGGGAAAAATCCGGCTAAAATACTATATAACAGCCAATGGTCGGATAAATTGAGTTTTGCTGATTTAATCGAGCTTTCTTCCAATTTTACGGTTCAGCAGATGATAGTTCGCGATATGTTTCAGGAAAGAATAAAAAACAAAAAACCTATTTTTTTGCATGAATTTTTATATCCTTTGGCTCAGGCTTTTGACAGCGTAGCTATGGGCGTTGACTTGGAAGTTGGAGGCAGAGATCAGACTTTTAACATGCTTTGCGGAAGGGATTTGATAAAAACATTAAAAAACAAGGAAAAGTATGTTTTGTCCACAAAATTGCTTATTGACTCCACTGGAAAAAAAATGGGAAAAACCGAAGGAAATATGATTAATTTAGATATTAGTTCTGAAGAAATGTTTGGCAGAATAATGGCTTGGCCGGACAGCTTAATCTATACTGGTTTTGAACTTTGCACGGATTTAAGCGTGAATGAGATTAAAAATTTAAAAGAAAATAAGATTAATCCCCGCGACGCTAAATTGAGATTAGCTGGGGAAATCGTTGCAGTTTGCCACAATCAAAAACTGGCGGAAAAAGCGGAAAAAGAATTTAAAAAAATTTTCCAAAAAAAAAGACTGCCGTCAAAAATTCCGGCAATAAAAATAAAAGAAACTTATCTTAATATACTTGATATTCTTGTAAAGTCGGGACTTTGTTTGTCAAAAGCCGAGGCAAAAAGATTAATTCTGCAAAAGGGAATCAGGATTAATGGTGAAATTAAAGATAACTGGAGAGAGAGGATAAAAATTAAAAAGGGCCTGGTAGTTCAGGCCGGTAAAAGGAGATTCGTAAAATTTGCTTAAAAAAAACCCGCCAAAGGCGGGATTTTTTTTACTCTTCGGAAGGCTCTTCTCCGGAAGTTTTTCCAGGAGTTTCTTCAGGAGTTTCTTCAGGGGTTTCAGGGGTTTCAGGGGTTTCTCCAGGAGTTTCTCCAGGAGTTTCAGTTTCTTCTTGACTTACAAAAGAATTTCCTTCAGGAGTTTCTTCAGGGGTTTCAGTTTCAGTTCCTTCCTCTTGACCAATAAAAGGATTTATAATTTTATTTTCCATATTTTTGGCTTTGTTATATTTTTAACTATTTACTCCGCCTTTTTAGCGGAGTTGCTGTTTTTTTCTCAAGTTCGACCTTTTCGCTTAAAGCGGAATTGGTTCTATTTGGTATTATATTTATTTAAAAAATATTGTCAAGTATTAAACCGTTTCTATCTTGAATTTTTTTTGTTTTTTTGTCCAAGCCCAGATTTCTGCTTCAGCGCCAAAAATAATTTTAGGTCCGCTTACTCTGTTCTTTTTAAAAAAAGATTTTATTTTTTTTCTTCGCGCGGATAAATTCGGCAAAGTGGTCAGCTGAATAAATTTAATATTGCCAGCTCCTTTTTTGCAACAAACTATATCAAAAGCTCCGAAAATATCGTTTTGCTTAAATTTAACCTTGGCAGGCCACCAAGCGGTCCATTTTTCTTTTTCCAGTATTTCTATTGCCTTTTTTCTAATAAGGCTTTCTTTCGCCATATTTGAAATAATATTTCAGGGTTATAATTTCAAATTACTGTAAACTTTTTGGACGCTGTCCAATTCCTCTAAGGATTTAAAAAGTTTTTGGCAGGACTCTTTATCTTTTTTTGTTGCTTCCATTTTTTGTTTTGGCAGCCACTCCAAATTGTTGTTTTCTTGGCTTATCTTTCTTTCAAACATCCATCTTGCTCCGCCTTCATTAACCAATTTTGCCCCAAATGAGGACAAAATTTGCTTAATTTCCGCCAAAGAACGATTTTTATTTTCAGTAATTATTTCAATGATAATTGCCGCGCCGCCCGGACCAAAAGATTCAACGGTTATTTCTTCAAGGTTCTCGTCTGACAAATATTCGCCAGAACCTTTTTTAACCGCTCGCTCAATATTATCTTTTGGCATATTGGCCGAACGAGCTGTTTCTACGGCCATTCTTAATTTTGGATTCGTTTCAGGATTTGTTCCTCCCTGTTTTGCGGCAATTGAAATCAGCCTTGCCATTTTGGAAAAAATTTGGCTTTTCTTTTTATCTTCAGCTTCTTTTGTTCTTTTTACTGTTTTGGCGTGAGAATGGCCTGACATATTTCCGTTTATATTTTATCAGATATTTTTAATTTTAAGCAAGCTTTTTGAGCGCAAATATAATTGCGCCGGAAAAAAAGGCCTGGCTTAAAGAAATCAAAAAAACCAAGGGGTCTTTCGGAGTTTCTTTTTTTGGCGTTTCTCTTAACGGTTCGCCGTTAACTGGTAATTCTTTTTCAGGCATTTTGTTTTTTTTTATCAGTTGAGGGTCAAGCCAGGCCAGTCCTTGGGTTTTGATGTCTTCAAGGTATTTTTCTCCTATGCCTTTTACCTTAGTAAGTTCGTCCAGGGAAAAGAACGGCCTTAAGGAGATTAATTCTTCTGCTCTTACTTTTCCGATATGGACAATTTTAACCAATTCTTCCAAGGGAGCGGTGTTAATGTCTATTTTTTCAGCAATAAAAACAGGATTGGCTGAAAACGCACAGTTAGCCCAAAGGCAAAGAAAAAAAACAAAGAAAGGAATTGCTCTTGACAAAATTGGAATAATCTGTTATTGTTTAAAAACAATCAAATAAATTTAAAACAGCTCTTGGGCTGGGGGATGGAATTTTTTACAGACGGATAGTCTGGTTTTTTACTGGATTAATCCTCGGAAAGGTTCCAAGTTTTAGTCCCTAGTGCTTTAATTTCCCCCCAGCCCTGGGGCTGTTTTTTTAAATTGCAACGACCTGTTTTTTTTATTTTTATTCTTCGGTTATTCTTTTCACCTCTTCAATGGTTGTTATGCCTTGCAAAACTTTAATCAAGCCGTCTTGGTGCATCAAAACCATTCCTTTTTTTATCGCCAATTCTCTCATATCAACAATGGACGGAGAAGTTAATATGAATTTTTCTATTTCGTCGTCAACTAAAAATGTTTCGTAAATTCCAATCCTGCCCCGGTAGCCCGTATAATTGCAATCCTTGCAACCTTTAGTCTGGGGTATTTTAAAGTCTGGTTTAAAAAAAGGATCGGGCAGAATTTCTCTTTTTAATCCGGAGAGATTTTTTTTCAATTTTTCTCGTTCCGCGGGGGAAGGCGAAACTAATTTTACGCATTTTTCGCATACTTTTCTCGGTAGTCTTTGAGCGACGACCATTCTTACGGATGGAGCTATGGAAATCGGCCGGACTCCCAAGTCGATAAGCCTAGCTATTGCTCCGGCTGCGTCATTCGTATGCAGGGTTGAAAAAACCAGATGGCCGGTTAAAGCGGCTTGGCAGGCGATTTCAGCGGTTTCCAAGTCTCTTATCTCTCCGACCAGAATTACATCAGGATCCTGCCTCATAATTGACCTTAGGCCCGAAGCGAAAGTATAGCCCTTTTTCGGGTCAACTTGAGTTTGGGACAGCCCTTCCAGGTGATATTCAACAGGGTCCTCAATGGTGATAATTTTTATTTCAGGGTTATTAATTTTTTTTAAAACAGCGTAAAGCGTCGTGGTTTTTCCGGAGCCGGTTGGTCCGGTGACGACAATCATTCCGTTCGGCTTTTTAATTTCTTCATTGAACGTTTCCACTAAATCTTTTCTCAGTCCCAAAGATTCAACTTCAATCAAGCTCTTGGGGTTTAAGGTTCTCATAACAACGGCCTCGCCGTATTCTGCGGGCAAAGCCGAAGCCCTGATTTCTATAATTGTTTCTTCCATTAAAATGGTAAATCTGCCGTCTTGCGGCCGGTCAGTTACGTTAAGCTTTAGTTCTGAAAGAAGCTTTACGCGGGAAAGTATGGTTCCGTATGTTCTTAACTCAAAAAGAATGACATCATGAAGAATGCCGTCAATTCTGATTCTAAGCTTAGCTTGTTTTTCCTCGGGCTCAATATGGACGTCAGAAGCGTCAAGGACAATTGCTCCTCCCAAAATAATGCTTAAAATTTCAGTAGCGTTGGCGGTCAAGGATTTTTTTATTTCTTCTTTCAGCTGTTCAATGGTTTTGATTTTTTTTCTTATTTCAGCCGATTTTTTAGGGGAGATTTCCACTTGGCCGGTGATTTTTTCTCTTTCCATAATTCTGCTAAAATGAAAATGGTTGTTATTTTAATTTACTTTATTTATTAAAAGTGGTCAAATTTTATTTAACGGAAAATTTTTCTCAAACTAAGAAAATGGGAAAACTTTTTGCCGGGAAAGTTTTAAAACAAGGCCCCGGAAAAAGAGCGTTTATTCTTGGTTTGATCGGGGATTTAGGCGGGGGCAAAACTGCTTTTTTGCAGGGATTTGCCAAAGGGCTGGGAATAAAAGAAAAAATTTTAAGCCCCACTTTTATTATTTTGAAAAAATTTAAAATTCAAGGCAGGAAGTTTAAAAATTTTTACCACATTGATTGTTATCGCGTTCGGAAATTCAAAGAAATTTCAGCTTTGGACTGGGAAAAAATAGCAAGCGTTCCGGAAAACATAATTGCCGTTGAGTGGGCAGATAAAATAAAAAAAGAACTGCCAAAAAACGCTCTTGTGTTAAAATTTTATTTTATTGGCAAGAACATCAGGAAAATTGCGGTTGGCGCAAATTCCGGCGCCGGCAAAATGAAGTAAAAACCGAAATTTAAGATATTTTAGTTTTTTTTATGAAAAGATTAATTGTTATTGATTGCAATTCGGTCATACATCGGGCTTATCATGCTTTGCCGCCCTTAACCACTAAAAAAGGAGAATTAGTAAACGCAGTTTACGGTTTTTTATTGGTTTTTTTTAAAGCGCTTAAAGATTTTAAGCCGGATTTTGTTGTGGCCGCTTTTGATTCTTTTGCGCCCACTTTAAGGCATAAAAAATACAAAGAATACAAAGCCAAAAGGCCCAAAGCTCCGGAAGAACTTTACTGTCAAATTCCCAAAATTAAAAAAATTTTATCAGCTTTTAACGTCCCTGTTTTGGAAAAAGAAGGGTTTGAAGCAGATGATATTGTCGGCACCGTTTCTTCGTTAGCCCCGAAAAAACAGGTTTTGCCCGAGATTGAAACAATTATTTTAAGTGGCGATTTGGACGTTCTTCAATTGGTTGGCCGGCAAACCAAAGCTTTTATTTTAAGAAAAGGAGTAAAGGACGCGGTTTTGTTTAATGAAAATTTGGTTAAGGAAAAGTACCGGGGATTAAAACCCGGACAGCTTGTTGATTTTAAAGCCTTGAGAGGAGACCCTTCCGATAATATTCCCGGAGTAACCGGCGTCGGCGAAAAAACAGCCATTGATCTTCTCTTAAAATTTCAGGATTTAGATAATCTTTACAAAGAGCTTGAAGAAGATTCAGAAAAAGCGAAAAAACTAAAGCCGAAATTGAAAGAAATTCTTTTAGAATACAAAGAACAGTCCTTTCTTTCCAGAGAACTGGCTGAAATTAATAAAAATTCTCCTTTGGATTTTAACCTTGAAAAAGGGATTTGGGGGAATTATGACAAGGGGAAAATAATTAAAATTTTTGAAGATTTTGAATTCAACACTCTGCTTAAAAAGTTTTTTGAAGCCGGTAAGGAAGAAAAGCCGGTTGGGGAAAATTTAAAATTGTGGTAAAATGAAGCATTAAAAAATATGGAGCAAATCCAAGGAATATTTTTTTTAATTGTTGCTTTCATAAATTTAGTTTTGGCTTTTTGGCTTTTGACAAAAAGCAAAGAAAAAGCAACTTTTCATTTGGGGCTAACGGCTGTTTTTTCCGCTATTTTTTGTTTTTCTTGGGCAGGATTGTATATTTTTGAAGGAATTAGAGTATTTTTTTCCAAACTTACTTCATCCGGGTTTTTTATTGTAGCCGCTTACATTGTTTTTGTTTATTATTTTTCCGGCAGAACAAAACACATTTGGCTGAAAATGCTTTTTTGGTACGGAACAGCTTTCGCTTTTGTTTTGCTGACGCTTTTTTCTTCAATTTTTATAACCAGCAATTTGTCTCAAGAATATCCCTATATCGCGCTTGAAACAGCCGGACCTTTTAATTTTCTATACAGAATTTACGTTGTTTTCGCCGCTCTTTTAATCTTATTTTATCTTTTAAAAAAATATAAGGAAAGCAATCGGCAAATAAAATCACAAATTAAATATTTTCTTTGGGGGCTTATTGTTTATTTAGCGGGCGGCAGCTTGACTGCGGGATTAATACCTCTTTTGTACCCTCAATTTTACGGCTATACTTTGCCTTTGCCGGTAATTTTTTCAATCTTTTGGATAGGCTTGACTGTTTATGCCATCGTGAAAGAGGGAATATTCGGCATCAAGATTATTTTCAGCGAAATTTTTATTGGCTTTATCGGTTTGATTATATT
>CAZLAP010000014.1:0-4154 GCA_964557715.1 uncultured Candidatus Saccharibacteria bacterium | reverse complement strand
GAAAAGAATTGAAGCTTCCATTTGCCTGCCTCTTTTAATAGAAAGCAAAATTATGGGTATGATTGTTCTGGGCAGCAAGATTTCAGGCGATCCTTATTCTGAGCAGGATATTAATCTTTTGACCGGTTTAGCCAACCAGTCTTCCGTTGCTCTGCAAAATGCCAAGCTTTATTCCGAAGTCCAGGGTTTTGGCCAAAAAATGGAAAAAGAGGTTGAAAAAAGAACGGCTGAATTAAGAAAAGCCTACGAAGAGCTAAAAAAACTGGACAAAGCCAAATCAGAATTTATTTCAATGGCTTCCCACCAGCTGAGAACTCCTTTATCCGCTATCAAAGGATATATTTCAATGGTAGCTGAGGGTTCTTATGGCAAGATTTCTGGAAAAGCCAAAGAAAAGTTGTCAGATGTTTTTAAGTCCAACGAACGGCTGATTAAGATTGTCAACGAATTGCTGAACATTTCCAAAATTGAGCTGGGCAAAATAGAGCTGAAAAAGCAATTAATTCAGGTTGAGGAAATAGTTGAGTCCTGTTACGAAGAAATGAAGATAGAGGCTGAAAAAAGGAAACTGAAATTTATCTGGAAAAAGCCTAAACATTCTCTTCCCAAGGTTAAAGCCGACCCCTTAAGAATCGGAGAGATTGTTTCCAATTTGCTTGATAATTCCTTGAAATATACCAAAGAAGGCAAGATTGAAATCAAAGCTGAAAAGGTTGATTCAGCCATCTTAATTTCAGTCAAAGACAGCGGCGAAGGCTTGAGCAAAGAAGAGCAAAAAAACGTTTTTGAAAGTTTTACCAGAGGCCAGGCAGGCACAACTTACTGGATAGAGGGGACAGGGCTCGGTCTTTATCTGGCCAGAAAATACATTGAACTTCATCAGGGCAGAATTTGGGTTGAGTCAAAAGGAAAAGGCAAAGGTTCAACTTTTTTTGTTGAATTGCCCATAGCGGCTGAATAGCGCAAATAATCTTTTAGGGCTTGTGCTTCCTCCGAGACCCGAGCGGTAGCGAAGGGATCAAAGAGAACTTCGTTCTCTTTTCTAACTTCATCCCGTAAACAGGATTCGTTTGAAAAAGAAGATTTATCTTCTTTGCCGAAGCGCAAGCTCTTGGCTAAAACACAAAGGCGTGCCTATTGACAAGGAAAGGAGAATAAGTTAATCTTTAAACGTCCGCAGACAGTGGGTAGCTGACAGCGTAAAACCCGCCGAGGATAAAATCAAAGAGAAAAAGTCTCTGTCATTTGTCTGCGGTAAAGCGCAGATTTTTTAATATATGGCTTTAACCAGAAAACAAAAAGAAGAAATATTAAAAGATTTAAAAGAAAAAGTTGCCAGACAAAAGGCAATGGTTTTAGTCGGTATTACCGGCCTGAAAGTCAAGGATATTTCAGCATTAAGAACAAAGTTGAAAGCAGCTGACGGAAACCTGCAAGTTGTCAAAAAAACATTGATAGAAAAAGCTTTTAAAGAGAATAAATTGGATTTTGACAAGAAAAATTACAAAGAAGAGCTGGGTTTGGCTTTTGGTTTTAAGGACGAAGTTCTGCCCGCTCAGGCTGTTTATCGGCTGGGTTTGGAAAATGAAAATTTTAAAATATTGGGAGGCTATGTTGACGGGAAATTTGCTGAAGCAGAACAGATTATCGCTTTGGCCCAGCTGCCTTCAAAACAGGAGCTTTTGGCTGAATTAATTGGCAGCTTAAAAGCGCCTGTTTCTAATTTTGTATATTCTTTGCAATATAATCTTAAAGGTCTGGTTTACATATTATCAACATTAAAGAAATAACTATAGCGAAGAATTAAATTTTTAATTCTTCTTTATAATTTTTTCATTTTATTCAAAAATTATGGCAGAAGAAGCAAAAAAAGAAGAAAAAGTGCAAGTGCCGGAAAAATTTAAGAAGCTGGTGGAAGAAATTGAAAAGATGTCTGTTTTGGACCTGGCTGAGCTGGTTAAGATTCTGGAAAAGAAATTCGGCGTGTCAGCCGCAGCTCCTGTGGCCGCAGCTCCTGCAGCCGGCGCTCCGGGCGCAGCAGCTCCGGAAGCAGAAGAAAAAAGCTCTTACAATGTTGTTCTGGCAGGCGTTGGCGACAAGAAGATTGAGGTTATCAAGGTTGTCAGGGATGCCACCCAAAAAGGCTTGAAAGAGGCAAAAGACTTGGTTGATGCAGTTGCTTCAGGACCTCAGGTCATTAAGGAGAACGCTAAGAAAGAAGAAGCAGAGGAGCTGAAGAAGAAGTTTGAGGAAGCCGGAGCTAAGATTGAACTGAAATAAGGCTTGTGCTTCGGCAAAGAAGATAAATCTTCTTTTTCAAACGAATCCTGTTTACGGGATGAAGTTAGAAAAGAGAACGAAGTTCTCTTTGATCCCTTCGCTGTCGCTTGGATCTCGGAGGAAGCGCAAGTTCTGAATGACTTTTTAAGAAAAAAAAAGACAAAATAAAAACGGGCAGTTCTGCCTGTTTTTATTTACCTTAGTTTAAATTAAAGCTCCAGTCGGTATACCTTTAAGTTGTTCAAAAGGTAGATGGTTTTGCCGTCCTGAGAAACAGCCAAATCAAGAAGATTGTCAAACTTTTGGCTTTGAAACTGCTTGGTTATTTTGCCGGATTTGTCCAAAACTATTACTCTTTTTTGCCCAGGTTCCAGAATGTAAAGAAAGTCAAGCTGTAAATTCGTGTAAATCCTGGAAAAGTTTTCAGGGTAAGGGAAAATATCCGGAGTAATTGTTTCTTCCAATCGGCTCAAATAATACCTTTCAATTGCTGATTCTTGGTTTAGAACCCAGATTGAACCGTCTACGGCCATTGATTTTGAATTTTCTTTCAGTTTTGTTTCAGCAGGCAGCCATAATTCAGGCCAAACTGAATTTGAAACAGACGGGTATCTGACGATTTCCTTGTTTTTGCTGTCCAGGAAATACAAGCCTGTTCTGTAATAAGATAGGTCAATGAAATCAAAATCAGCGTAAGGTTCTTGGAGGGTAATCGGCTCCTGAAAACTGTTTTCCTTGAAAAAAATTATCTTATTCGGCTTGGATAGGAAAACGATTGAGTCTGAAAGGGGATAGGCCAGATTAATTTTAAAAGGCGCGGAGTAAGAATTCTTTTCTTTGGTTTGCAGATTCACTCCAATTATTTCTTCTGAATTAGGACTGGAAAAATAGATTTTATCCTGAAGAATCGTTAGCCTGCGGGGAATGAATTCTTTGGCTTTAAACTCAAAGACAAGCTCCGGTTCAATGACTGTTGTCAGTTTGTCCAATTGGCAAAGGTTTTCCCAGGCTGTATTTTTGAAAGCTGAAAATCTGCTTGCCACCACTGAAGGCGTTTTAAAAGAATCATTAAGCAAAAGGGAGGTTTGGTCCCATACTTCTTTGTAAAGCATTCTGGCATTTTCTCTGGCATAAGGATTATAATCAGCCAAAGACAGGTTGCTTTCAGCTTGGTCTATTTTTTCCTGAATTTGATTTATCTGAGATTGGTAGTTTTTTATTTCTTTTGCTTCTCTTTTTTCAAAAATCAAAAAACCCAAAATTAGAAGGGAAATTAGGACAAGCATAAAAATCGCTTTTTTGCCCAGGGAAATTTTCGGAAAAGGTATTTTTATTTTGGGCAGTCTGAGACTGGGCAAAGAAGGCTTTTTCAGCTTTAAGGAGATTTTCGGGAGTTTTACTTTTTTGACGAGAGGTTTGAATGCTTCTTTGAAGGAAAAGATTTTTAAGGTTTTTTTCTCTGTTATCATTTCTTTTTCTTTTACTGCCTCTTCTTTACTCAGGGATATGACAAGGCAGATTCCGGAGATTTTTGCCAATTCCTCCTTTTTTCCGTTCAAAACATTTTTGAATTTTTTAGTTTCAGCGATTTTGTCCAATAAGTTTTCTCTTAAAAAAGCTTGGTATATTTCTTGGCTTAAAATCAAGATAATGTCGTCTTCCGCCAGTTTGCCGGAAACTATGTTGCCGAATATTTTTAAGGGGTAAGGCTCTATTTCATCAAACTTGAGTTTTTGGTCAACATCAATTAGCTGACCCTTTCTTATTAAAAAGATTTTCAGGTTTCCGACTTTGGTAAAATCCAGCTCAAAATTTTTGATGGAAATTGCGCTGAAGTTGAGATTGCCCAGCCAGCTGACATTTCCTTCTTTAGC
>CAZLAP010000013.1:0-1613 GCA_964557715.1 uncultured Candidatus Saccharibacteria bacterium | reverse complement strand
ACAGTTTTAGTCTTGCTTTTTTCTTTTATTGGAAGCTTGGCGGGAATATTGATAAAAACTACAAAATTCCCTCACTTTATTCATGTATTTCTTTCTATTTTTGCCAGTTTATTTTATCTTTTGACGTTTACTTTTGTTTTTAGTCCGGGGTATTTTATCGCAGCTTTTTTTATTGTCTTTCTGGCCGTGATAATTCCATGTTGTTTAAGCGACATAGCTTTCCCTTTCTTTTTTCTGCTAAATAATAAAAAATTTTTACAGTAAAGGTCGTAAAGTTCTTAATTCTAAAAATAAAATTAATTAAAATGGAAGAAGTAAAAAAAGAAGAACAAAAGAAAGAAGAAGGAGGATTGACAAAGAATAAAAAAGAAAAAAATATTCTTATGGCTGCTTTATGCTATTTTGGCTTTTTAGTTCTTATACCGCTGCTCACAGACGCAAAGAAGGAGCCATATGTTAAGTTTCACATTAAGCAAGGGTTAGTATTGTTTATAGCCGGAGTTATTAATTCAATGATTTTTATGATACCAATTTTAGGTTGGTTCGCCGGGTTTGTTATTTGGATAATTCTTTTGGTTTTATTTATTATAGGATTGATTAACGCTTTGAACGGAAAAGAGTCTCAATTGCCCATAATAGGCAAATACGGCAAAAAGATAAAAATTTAACCCTTTTATTTGTGTTTTCATCAGGTTGGCGATAAGCCTAAGTTTTTTCTATTTGGCAAATGCGAAAAAAAGCTTGTTTTTGAGTTTGTTCTTTTAGAACGTATAATTTATGCATTGCTTGATTTTTTGAAAGGATTCATGTAAAATATAAACAGACGTATGATTCCAAGATTCAAAAAAACTCCGAAAAACAGAAATCAACACTTGAAAAAAGAAGAGTTTTTAGAGGAACATAACAGATTGTCTCCTGTAAGCTTGAAAGCCACCACTTCTTTGCTTTCCCGTTTCAGAATAGAAAAAGCGTCGCTTTTTAAGGACGATAGTTGGTCTGTAGACAAGCTCAGGAGGCCGTTTATTTTATGGCTTACTTCTTTGGCGCCGGGAGAAAAAGAGAGCATTAAGAAAGAATAGGCGATAGGAATTGATTTAAATTTGACTTTTTATTAAAAATAAGTTATTATAATAACGTAAGTATCTATTAAATTTCTTTTTAGGTTTCATTAAAAGTAAGCCGTAGAATAGAAATAAAATAGTTGGTCGGCTTACTAATAATAAAATTACTAAAAAATAAATATGGCAAAGAAATTATATGTAGGCGGTTTGTCTTATGACACTACTGACGCCACTTTAAAGGAAACTTTTTCCGCAGCCGGCACGGTTGAATCAGCTGCCGTCATTATAGACAAAATGAGCAGCCGTTCAAAAGGATTTGGCTTTGTGGAAATGTCAACCGAAGAAGAGGCTCAAAAAGCCATTGAAATGTTCAATGGGAAAGAGATTGACGGAAGAAATGTTACGGTAAACGAAGCCAGGCCCATGGAGGCTCGTCCTCGAAGAGAAGGATTCAATCGCGGAGGAGATCGAGGGTTTGATAGAAATAGAGGAAATCGCTGGTAAGAAATTAGAAAAAGTCCCCAAGTGGGGATTTTTTCGTTTCTGCCTGAA
>CAZLAP010000012.1:0-1853 GCA_964557715.1 uncultured Candidatus Saccharibacteria bacterium | reverse complement strand
AATTATACAACAGATATTTTTGAGGCTTTAAAACTTCAAGATGAATTGCAGTGTTCGTATAACGGCGGCACTGTTTTGCACCTTTTCTTGGGAGAAAAAATTAACAATACTCAATCAGTTAAAACATTAATCAAGAAAGTTTTTGAAAACTTTCACTTGCCTTACATTACCCTAACGCCAACTTTTTCAATCTGTCCGATTCATGGTTACTTGGCAGGCGAGCATTTTGAGTGTCCTAAATGCACCATTAAACAGCCTTGCGAGGTTTATTCAAGAGTTGTCGGCTATTTGAGGCCGGTTCAACAGTGGAATGAGGGAAAAAAGGAAGAGTTCAAGCAGAGAAAAGAATACAAGGTTCCCAAATTTGCGCAAAAAACAAGCCGATAAGCTAAGCTTTATTCTGGTTAATGGAAATTGGCGGAGTTCAAAAAACAACTTTTATTGATTATCCGGGCAAAATTGCAGCCACTTGTTTTTTAATCGGCTGCAATTTTCGTTGTCCTTTTTGCTATAGTCCTGAATTGGTTTTGCCGGAAAAAATCAAGCTTCAGCCCAAAATTTCAGAAAAAGATTTCTTTAAGTTTTTAGAAGAAAGAAAAGGTTTGCTGGAAGGAGTGGTAATTTGCGGCGGAGAGCCGACAATTAATAAAGATTTGCCGTTTTTTGCGGAAAAAGTAAAAAAAATGGGGTATTTGCTTAAGCTTGATACCAATGGTTCCAATCCCGAAATGCTGCAAACTTTAATTAATAACAGCTTGCTGGATTACGTGTCAATGGATGTTAAGGCTCCCAAGGAAAAATACGAAGAAGCTGTTGGAATAAAGATTGATATGAAAGGTATTCAAAAGAGCATTGATATTTTAAAAAAAAGAAAGATTGATTATGAGTTTAGAACAACAATAGTTCCCGTTATTCATACAAAGGAGGATATAATTAAAATAGCCGAATGGTTAAAAGGAGCTGAGAAATATTTTTTGCAGAACTTTCGTCCGGAAAAAACCATTAATCCTGAATTTGAATCAATTAAACCTTATTCCGAGGATTTTATTTTGGCAATAAAAAAAGAAATTTCAGGATTTTTTAAGATTTGCGAGTATAGAGAATAAAATTTTCCAATTGTCTTATTGCTCAAGTGTTCTTTTTGACCTTCGTGTCTGCATAATATAATTTATTATGGATAACACTCGGCGCTTGACTTAAATTTATGCTTAAATTAAGCTAAATTAAGCTGTGAATAAAGGTCGGTAATGGAAATTAACTTTTTAGATATTTATTATGGAGGGTTACTGTGTAAAATGCAAAAAGAAACAAGAAATATCAAATCCTAAAGAAGTAGCAATGAAAGGCAAGGGCGGAGTTAAGAGAAGGGCAATGACCGGAACTTGCCCCAAATGCGGAACCAAGATGTTTAGGATTATGGGTAAAGCTTAAATTTTAAAGAAATAACGTTGTTTCTTTGACAAAACCTTGTTTTTTAAAACAGGGTTTTGTTTTTTTATTTTTCCCGGCTTGCAGCTATTTGAGCAATCGTTTACTATTTAAAAATGCAAAACAGGAAAAGAAGCAGGTCGCTTATAATTTTAATTGTTTTATTCTGTTTTAATCTTTTGGCTTGGCTGGCGGTTTACGATTTAAGCCGGGAGCAATTGGAGGTTGTTTTTTTTGACGTGGGTCAGGGCGACGCCGCTTTGATTAAAACTGCTCAAGGCCATCAGATTTTAATTGACGGAGGTTCCGGTTCAGCTGTAATTGAAAAACTGGGAAAAGAAATGCCTTTTTGGGACAGAACTGTTGATTTGCTGATTTTAACCCATCCGCACAGCGATCATCTTGGCGGCTTGCTTGAAGTTTTG
>CAZLAP010000011.1:0-19373 GCA_964557715.1 uncultured Candidatus Saccharibacteria bacterium | reverse complement strand
AAAGCCATTTCAGGCAATTTGCAGAAAATGGGAGGATTTATTCCGGGCATAAGGCCGGGAGAAAGCACTGCCAATTTTATGTATTATATTCTGAACAGAGTTTTGTTGGTCGGAGCTTTGTTTTTGGGGGCAATTGCCATTATGCCTTCAATTATCGGCGGAATAACGGGAATTATGGTTTTTCAGTTTTTAATCGGCGGCACGGCTTTGCTCATTGTGGTTTCCGTGGTTTTGGACATTATGCGCCAGATCAAGGCTCAATTGCAAATGCGGGAATATGAGACATTCTAAAAAAAATATTAAAGCAATTATTTTATTCGGTCCGCCGGGCTCCGGAAAAGGCACGCAAGCTGAATTATTGTCTCAAAATTTTAATCTCTTTCAATGGGAAACCAGCGATATTATAGGCAGGATTATAGAAAAATCGGAAAAGGGAGAATTTATTTTGATCGGCGGGAAAAAATATTATTTTGACGAACAAAAAAAAATACGGCAAAAAGGAGGTTTATGGGACGGGAGCTTTGTTTTTTACTTTAGCAAAAAGAAAATTCAAGAATTGGCCAAGGAGGGAAAGGGGATTATAATGTCGGGCTCTCCCAGAAATATGGAAGAAGGCAAAAAACTTATACCTCTTTTGAAGAAGCTTTATGGTTCTAAAAATATTGCAGTAATCGCTTTAACTGTAACGCCTGAGGCGACTATTTGGAGAAATTTACGGCGTAGGGAATGCGAACTGGCAACCCATTCAATTTTATATAACAAAGAAACCAAAAATCTTACAAAATGCCCTTTGGACGGCTCAAAATTAATACGCAGAAAAGACGATAATCCGGAAACTATCAGAAGAAGATTGAAGGAATATAAAGAAAAAACTTTTCCTTTAATTAAATTATTCAAGGAACAAGGGTTAAAGGTAAAAATGATTAATGGAGAGCGGTCTGTGGCAGATGTTTTTAGCGACATCTTGAAAAAAATTAAAATTTAATTTTTATGGTGAAAATAAAAACTCCGGAAGAGATTGAAATAATGGCTGAAAACGGAATAATTTTGGCGGGAGTTATAAAAGAGCTGGAAAAAGAAATAAGGCCGGGAA
The DNA here is from genome assembly GCA_964557715.1 of uncultured Candidatus Saccharibacteria bacterium. Lineage (GTDB taxonomy): Bacteria > Patescibacteriota > Minisyncoccia > Minisyncoccales > RBG-13-42-11 > CAZLAP01. Next base: position 18,280 of record CAZLAP010000011.1, on the reverse strand, counting down.
TCGCTACTAAAGAATTAGACAGGGTCGCTGAGGCCCTGATTTTAAAATCAGGAGCAAAATGTTCTTTCAAGGGGTATCAGGGATTTCCTTCTTGCCTTTGTTCTTCAATAAACGAAGAAATTGTTCATGCAGTTCCTTCGCAAAAAAAATTAAAAGAAGGAGATTTGATTTCGCTCGATTTGGGATTGTTCCGCAACGGCTATCATTCTGATATGGCAGTTACTCTTTGCTTGGGAAAAACAGCGCCGGAAGTTTTAAAACTGGTCCGCACCGCTAAAATCGCCTTGGAAAAAGGAATAAGAAAAATAAAGCCGGGAAATAAGATTGGCGATATAGGTTATGCTATTCAAGAATATATTGAATCGCAGGGTTTTAGCGTTGTTCGCGAACTTTGCGGCCATGGTATAGGAAGAAAGATTCACGAGGATCCTCAAGTTCTGAATTACGGAAGACAAAAAACCGGCATTGAAATTAAAGAAGGAATGGTTTTATGCTTGGAGCCGATGGTAACAGCTGGCGACTGGCGCATCAGAAAATCAAAAGATGGCCACTGCTATAAGACAAAGGACAATTCTCTTTCTGCTCATTTTGAGCATACTGTTGCTGTTTTAAAGAATGGAGCAAAAATTCTAACTGTGGTAAAATAAACCAATGCATTTATCTGTTATTATCCCAGCTTACAACGAAGAAAAGAGGCTTCCTAAAACTTTACATTTAATTGACGATTATTTATCACGCCAGTCTTACGATTGGGAAATTTTAGTTGTAGATAACGGCTCTGCTGATAGAACTCCCCAGATTGTCAGAGAATTGGCAGGCAGAATCAAAGGATTGGAGCTAATTGGAGGATTTTCCGGACGCGGCAAAGGTTTTGCCGTAAAAAAAGGAATGCTGGCCGCCAAAGGCGATTTTCGGATTTTTGTTGATGCTGACAATTCCACCTCAATAGACCAAATTGAAAAAATGTGGCCTGAATTCGAAAAAGGAGCAGACATTGTTATTGGTTCAAGAGACGTAAAGGGAGCTGTTTTGGATCCTCCCCAGCCTTGGTTGAGAAGCATGATTCTGGGAGAAGGTTTTAAGCTATATAGAAAATTAATCATCGGACTTTGGCGGATTCAGGATACGCAGTGCGGTTTTAAATGTTTTGGCAAAAAAGCTGCGGAAGATATTTTTCCAAAATGCAAAATTGACCATTTTGCTTTTGACCCTGAGATTTTGGTGATTGCTAAGAAATACGGATATAAAATAAAAGAAATTCCCATTTATTGGAAGAATGATTTAAACAGCAAAGTTAATTTCAAGGGCATAGTAAAGATGGCCCTGGATTTGATTCAAATCAGATTAAATTTAATTGCCAAAAAATATGCCTGAAAAAAAATTTCCCACTGAACTGCGTTTTGATTTGGCTTCAAAAGATTGGGTGGTAATAGCCACCGGCAGGGCCAGAAGGCCGGAAACTTTTAAGAAGAAACGGAAAGAAAAAAATGAATTATCTCGGGATAAATGTCCTTTTTGCAAGATTCGCGCCGATGAGTCTCACAAGCTCGTTTTTGCCAGCGGAAAAAAAGTTTTAAAGGGAAAAATACCGGCTAACTGGACGACTTTGGTTTTGCCCAACAAATATCCCGCCTTCATTCCTTTTGATAAATTGGAGGAAAGAAAAGAAGGTCCTTTTTATAAAAAAGTTAATGCCGTAGGCTTTCATGAGGTTATCATTACCCGCGAACATAAAAAATCTTTGGGCCAGTTTGAAATTAAGCAAGTCAAGGAAGTTTTGGATGTTTACCAAGAAAGATATTTAGCTTTGACAAAAAACAATTTTGTTAACCATATTTCAATTTTTCACAATCATGGTTCAGAAGCCGGGGCTTCAATTTCACATCCTCACTCTCAAATAATCACCACTCCTTTAATTGATATTGATTTAAGAAATGCTCTTTCCAATTCTGAAAAACATTATAAAAAAAATAAAAAATGCATTTATTGCCAAATGAACAAATGGGAGTTGAAGGTTAAGAAAAGAATTGTCTTTGAGAATGAACAATTTTTGGCTCTTTGCCCTTTTGCTTCAAAGTCAGCCTTTCAGGTAATTATTTCTCCCAAATCTCACCTTTCCTGCTTTGAGGAAATTACAGAAAAGCAGAAGTGGCAATTGGCTGATGCTTTTCAGAAAGTTTTAAGCAAGATATACAAAGGCCTTTCAAATCCTGCTTACAATTTTTATTTGCATACTGCTCCTTGCGACCACGGGAAATATCATCATTATCATTGGCATTGGACCATTTTACCGAAAACTTCAACGTGGGCCGGCTTTGAAATAGGCACCAGAATGGAAATTTCCACCATTGAACCCGAGAAGGCAGCCGAATATTTAAGAAAACAATAAAAATCATAGTGAATATGTCTATGGGGAAAATATTAATTGTGGCCAACTGGAAAATGAATCCGCAGAATTTGACCGAAGCCAGGAAGATTTTTAATTCAGTAAAGATAGGCGTTAAAAAAAACAAAAACGCGGAAGTAGTTATTTGTCCTCCCTCTGTTTTTTTGCCTGTTTTATCTTCTTTTAACAAAAACGCTAAGGAAATGGTTTTGGGCGGGCAGAATTGCCATTGGATGGCAGAAGGAGCTTATACGGGCGAAATCAGCCCGGCGATGTTAAAAAATCTGGATTGCCGATACGTAATAATCGGCCATTCGGAAAGAAGAAAACACTTGAAGGAAACCGATGTGATTATTAGCAAAAAAATAAAATCAGCTTTAACCGAAAAGTTAAAACCTATTTTGTGTATTGCAAATTTATCTCAACTGAAAAAAGGACTTAAAGGCGTTTCCGGGAATGTGATTGTTGCCTTTGAGCCGATTTCCGCCATAGGTACGGGAAGGCCTTACAGCGTGGAGAAAGCTAAAAAAATGAGAGCCTTAATCAACGGCAAAAAAATTCCTGTTCTTTACGGAGGCAGCGTCAATTCCCAAAATGCCGGCGATTACATTAAAAAAGCAGGTTTTCAAGGGCTGTTAATCGGCGGCTCTTCCTTAAAACCAAAAGAGTTTCTAAAAATAATAGAAAACATAAACAAGCTTAAAATTTAAAAGCTTACCTTGATTGAACTTGAATTTTCTGATAGAATTTTATTATGGATAAGATTTTAAACGGATATTTTTTTAATCCGACCAAGGGAAACATTATAACTGAAAAAGTTGCGGATGAATTGATAAATTATATCTGCGAAAAACCTGAAAAGTTTTACGATATTATCGTGGGTTGCGATTCTTCTTCGGGCGAAGAACCGCATTTTCCTTTGGCTGTTGTTATTCTCAGAGTAGGGGAAGGCGGCAGATTCTTTCTTAAAAAGATAGCTTATAAAGGAAGAAAATTTTATAACTATAAACAAAGAATTTTGGAAGAGGTTTTTCTTTCTTGCCAGGCTGCTTCTTATCTTAAAAAAGAGCTTGAAAAAAAAATTAAAAATAAAACGTTACGGGAGCCGGACGAAGCTGTTTTTGGCAACAAAAAAGAAAAATTGCATTATCAATTTCGCTATATTCATGCTGATGTCGGATCAAACGGCAAAACAAAAGATATGATTAAAGAGGTTACCGGCTTGATTAAAGGGAACGGATTTGAGCCGAAAATAAAACCGGAGTCTTTTGCCGCTTCCTCGGTGGCTGACAGATTTTCTTAATTTGCTATGTATTCTTCATTCATTCTAAGAAAAAAATTTTTGGATTTTTTTGCCGAACAAGGACATGCTGTCGTCCCTTCAAGCTCCATTATTCCGGCTGACCCGTCAGTTCTTTTTACTACTGCCGGCATGCAGCAATTTAAGCCTTATTATCTGGGAGAAAAATCACCTTACGGCAATAATATTGCTTCTTGCCAGAAATGTTTTAGGACTTCTGATATTGAAGAGGTTGGCAATGAAAGAAACTTAACCTTTTTTGAAATGCTTGGAAATTTCAGCTTTGGCGGCTATCAAAAAAAAGAATCAATAAGGCTGGCAAAAGAATTTTTAGATTCAATAAAAGTAAAAATAGGCTATGTCACGGTTTTTGAAGGAGATAAAAATGTTCCTAAAGACCAGGAATCTGTTGAAATATGGAATAGCTTCGGTTTTTCCGAAAAAAAGGGGAATTTAAAGTTTTGCGGCAAAGAAGAGAATTTTTGGGGTCCAACGGGCGATGAAGGGCCTTGCGGACCGACAACGGAAATATATTCTCAAGGCATTGAAATTTGGAATATAGTTTTTAACCAGTTTTACTGCCGCCAAGACAAAAGTTTGACAGAGTTGCCTATGTTCGGAGTTGACACAGGCATGGGTTTGGAAAGGCTGGCAAAAGTTTTTCAGAACGTTCCAACTGTTTTTGAAACAGACTTATTTCTGCCGATTATTTCCCTGATTGAAAAGGAGGATAAAGAAAGAGAAAAAAGAATTATTTCTGACCATGTTAAAAGCGCTGTTTTTTTAATTTCAGAAGGCGTTTTTCCTTCAAATGTTGAAAGGGGTTATATATTGAGAAGAATTTTAAGAAGAGCCATTAGGTATGGAAAGCTGTTGAATCAGGCTTCCGGCACTGATTTTTTGCTTCCTTTAGCGCAAAAAACGACAGAAATTTACAAAGATGTTTATCCTGAAACAAAAGCAAAGGAAGCTGACATTTTAACGGTAATTCGGCAAGAAGGAGAAAAATTTGAAAAAACTTTAGCCGAAGGATTAAAAGAACTGAAAAAACTTAAGAAAATCGGCGAGGCAGAAGAAATAAAAGAAGGTAAAATTAAAACGTTCAATAGGGTAAAAGCTGAAGACGCTTTTTATATTTATCAAACGTTTGGTTTTCCCTTGGAGATGATTCAGGAAGAATTGGCAAAAGACGCTTTGTTGGTTGACGAAGAAGAATTCAGGGAAGAATTTAAAAAACATCAGAAAATTTCCCGAGCCGGAGCGCAAGCAAAATTTGGCGGCGGCGGAGAATTTTCTCCCGAACTTCACACCGCTACTCATTTGCTTCACTCCGCTTTAAGGAAAATTTTAGGAGAACATGTCAAACAGATGGGTTCTGATATTACTTCTCAAAGGTTAAGGTTTGATTTTTCACATCCGCAAAAAATGGCGGCAGATGAAATTAAACAGGTAGAGGATTTGGTTAACCAAAAAATCAAAGAGGATTTGAATATTACCAAGGAAGATATGAGCTATCAAGACGCTTTGAATTGCGGCGCTCTTGCTTTTTTCAAAGAAAAATATCCGGAAAAAGTGACAGTTTATTCTATCAATGATTTTTCCAAAGAAATCTGCGCCGGTCCGCATATTCAAAAAACTTCGGAATTGGGTCATTTTAAAATTATCAAAGAAGAATCTTCAGGCGCAGGAATTAGAAGAATAAAAGCAGTGATTAATAGTTATGAACAATAGGAAAATAACAGATATTTATTCTCCCGGTAAAGAAAAAAAATCTTTACCTCCGCTTAAAATTAAAAAATCAAAAGCTTATTCTTTATTTTCCGGCAAAAAAAGCTTGTTTTACTTTTTGCTCTTTTTATTGTTGCCGGCAATTTTTTGCTATTTTATCTTGCCTTATTTGATGGGTCAAGCCGAGATAGAAATTTGGCCGGAAACTGAAGTTTTAAGCTTGGAAACCAGAATAACCGCTGATAAAGAAATTAAAGAATACAGTATTTTAGAAGCAGCGGTTCCTGCCCGAGTTTTTCAAAAAGAAAAAACCATTATTGAATCTTTTTCATCTTCCGGCAAAGTTGCAAAAGAAGGAAAAGCGGAGGGAATCATCAGGGTTTACAATGCTTATTCCGTTTCCCCCCAAATTTTAGTTGCCACCACTCGTTTTGTTTCGGCTGACGGAAAAGTTTTCAGAACTCCGATTGCCGTTACGATTCCCGGCGGCAAATACGAAGGCGGTAAATTTGTTCCGGGTGAAATAGACATTAAGGTTGCAGCCGATCAGTCCGGAACCGAATACAATATTGGTCCTTCCACTTTTTCCATTCCCGGATTCGCCGGCACAGACAGATATACTAAATTCTACGCTAAATCTTTTCAGGCAATGGAAGGCGGTTTTCAGGAAGAAGTTTTGAAAGTGACAAAAGAAGATTTAGACAGGGCTGAAAATTTTTTAACAAATCAAGCTGCCAAAGAGTGCGGCGAATTGCTGGCAAATGAACTGCAATCGGAAGACATTTCGGCAAAATTCAATTATTTTTTAAAAGATTTCCAAGCCAGAATCGTTGAAAAGAATTCTTTGTCTTTTGTTGATGAAGAAACGGAAGAATTTAAATTTCAAGTTAAAGCGTTTTGTGAAACTTTGCTGATTGAAAAAAAAGACCTTATGCGTTTTGCCGAAGAGTCGCTTATTCCTCAAATTGGGGAAGGAAAAGAGCTTTATGAAGAAAGCATAAAAATTGATTGTTTTTCCGAAGATGTTAATCTGGACGCGGGCAGAATTATTGTTCTTGCCAATATTTCCGGTAAAATTTTTCCGGAGATTGACGTTTATAATTTAAAAAAAGCTCTTTCAGGGAAATCGGCGCTTGAAATTAAATTATTTTTGGAAAATCAGCCGAAAATAATAAAAGCCGCAGTCTCGTTTTGGCCTTTTTGGGCCAAAAAAGCGCCTGAGGATTCAAACAGAATTAAAATTAAGATAAACATTGACTAATTCAGTTAATTCTGATAGTCTAAAAAATTGTCTGGCTAAAAATGGATAATAAAAACTTAAGAAAAACAGGAACAGTTATTGAGGCTTTGCCAAGCACAAATTTTAAGGTAAGGATGGATGACGGTCAAGAACTTCTTTGTTATTTGGCAGGAAAATTAAGAATGTTTAGAATTAAAATTTTACCCGGCGACAAAGTTACCGTAGAGTTGAATCCTTACGACCAAAAAAGAGGAAGAATAGTTTACAGAGGCAAATAATCCATTAATCAAAGTGAAAGTTAGAGCATCAGTAAAAAAAATTTGCAAGAATTGCAAAATCGTCCGTAGAAAAGGGCGAATTTATGTTATTTGCAAAAAAAATCCGAAACATAAGCAACGCCAAGGTTAACAAAGAATAATTTTTTACCATTGATTTTTATGCCAAGAATTGCCGGGGTGAATATCCCTGAAAACAAACAAATAGAGATTGCTTTGACTTATATTTACGGAATAGGTCGTTCTTTGAGCAAAAAGATTTTGTCGGCTGCCAAAATAGAATCAGATAAAAAAGCGTCTGAATTAACCTCTCAGGAAATAGCCAGTTTAAAAGATATTATTGAGAAAAAATATAAAATAGAAGGGGAGCTCAGAAGGGAGCTAATGACTAATCTCAAAAGGTTAAAAGATATAGGCTCGTGGAGGGGATTTCGCCACATTAAAGGCCTTCCTGTAAGAGGGCAAAGAACGAAAACTAACAGTCGCACCGTTAGGGGAAACGTAAGAAAAACCGTGGGTTCCGGTCGAAAACCGGCTGCCAGCCCAACATAATATTATGGGTAAAAAACGCATTATTTCACAGAGCGAGGAAGAATTATTAAAAGAGAGAGAAAAAGTGGAAGCAAAAGTGAAGAAAGAAGGCAAACAATCCCTGAAGAAAATAAAAGAGGGGAGGATTTATATTTTTTCTTCTTACAACAATACGGTCATTACTTTGACTGATCTTGAAGGAAATGTTTTGGGCTGGACTAGCGCCGGTAGCATAGGTTTTAAAGGAACGAAAAAAGCAACGCCTTTTGCGGCCTCAAAAACAGCTGAAGCCATTGCCCGGATTACTGAAAAAATAGGAATTGAAAAAATAAATATTTTGATTAAAGGCATTGGTTCCGGCAGAGAATCGGCAGTGAGGTCATTGGCTGCCAGAGGACTGGAGATTATTTCAATAAAGGACGTGACTCCGATTCCTCACAATGGTTGCAGGCCGCCAAAAGTCAGAAGGGTTTAATTGATATGGCTGATAACAAAAATAATTCAAAAACTTTTAGCAGGGCAAAATGTAAAATTTGCCGGCGTTCAGGAGTAAAGCTTTTTTTACGGGGCGAGAAGTGTTTATCGCAGAAATGTCCTATGGTTAAAAAGCCTTATTCGCCCGGACCAAAAGCAAAAAAGAGAGTAAAAGCTCTTTCTGAATACGGCAAAGAATTAAAAGAGAAGCAGAAATTAAAAAATTGGTATAATTTGGAAGAAAAACAATTCAGAAAATACGTAAAAAATATTCTGGAAACGCGAAGCAAATCTGTTGACGCAAGAGTCCGCTTGATTGAAAAATTAGAGAGCCGGTTGGATAATGTGGTTTTTAGGCTGGGTTTTGCTCCTTCCAGGGCCGCTGCCCGTCAGATGGTTTCCCATTGTCATTTTACGGTGAACGGCAAATCTGTTAATATACCCAGTTATTCAGTCAGAAAGGGAGATAAAATCAGCGTTGCCTCCGGTTTTAGCAAAAAAAATATTTTTAAAAAATTATCGCCGGTTTTAAAAAAACATAATTCTCCTTCTTGGCTGCAATTTAATGCTGAGAAATTGGAGGGAAAGGTTGTAGGCTTACCAAATTTAGAAGAAGCTGCGCCGCCCGCAGAACTTTCTTCTATTTTTGAGTTTTATTCAAAGTAACCTGAAGAGAGCTTGGCTCTCTTGCTAAAATATAAAAATATATGATTAATTCGTCAAATCCGCCAAAAATTATTAAAAAAGAAGAAAATAAGGCTGTTTTTGAAATAGAAGCTTTATATCCCGGTTACGGGATAACTGTGGGAAATTCGCTTCGCCGGGCTTTATTGTCTTCATTGGAAGGAGCTGCGGTCACTCAAATGAAAATCAAAGGCGTTTCTCACGAATTTTCAACTGTTCCCGGCGTCTTAGAAGATGTTATAGCCATTATGTTAAATTTAAAACAGCTAAGATTTAGATTGTTCGGTTTAGAGCCTCAAAAAGCCGTCTTGAAGGCAAAAGGAGAAAAAAAATTAAAAGGTTCTGATTTTGTTTTTCCTGCTCAATTGGAACTTGTTAACAAAAATTGCCATATCGCCACTCTAACCGCAAAATCCGCTGAACTTGAGATAGAAATTCAAGTGGAAAAAGGAATCGGCTATTCTTCCCGCGAAGCCAGGCAAAAAGAAAAATTAGATATTGGAGCAATTCCTGTTGATGCCATCTTTACGCCGATAAAAAAAGTAAATTATAAAGTTGAAAATATGAGAGTTGGAGAAAGAACCGATTATGACAGGCTGTTTTTAGAGATTGAGACGGACGGAATTGTTACGCCGGAAGAAGCTTTTTCTCAAGCTTGCGAAATTCTGCTTAGACATTTCTCGCTTTTTATTGACACTTTTAAGCCTGAAACCGTTTCAGAAACAAAGGCAGCTGTTGCGAAAAAACCGGCAGCCAAAAAGAAAATAAAAAAGGAAACAAAAAAGCAGCCAAAAAAAGCAGCTTCTAAAACAAAAAAGTCAAAAAAATAAATTAAGCTTATCGTATGCGAAAGAGGAAAAAAGGAAGAAGATTAAGCAGAAAAAAAGACCAAAGAAAGGCTCTTTTAAAGTCTTTAGCCTCGTCTTTAATATTGAAGGAGAAAATAAAAACCACCGAAGCGAAAGCCAAGGAAGTCGCAAGTTTTGTTGAAAAACAGATAACCAGAGCCAAAGTTGGCAGTCTGCACTCCCGAAGATTGCTGGCTAAGCTTTTTACTCCCGAAATTGTCAAAAAATTGGTTGAGGAAACCGCTTTAAGGTACAAAGAAAGAAAAGGCGGATATACCAGAATAATAAAATTAGGCCCGAGAAAAACGAACGGAGCCAAGATGACTGTAATAGAATTAGTAAAATAAATCTTAAATCATAAAGCTGTAAATAAGGTATGAAAAAAGAAACTTATACTATTGACGCTACCGATAGAGTTCTTGGCAGGCTTGCTGTTCAAATAGCGGTTTTGTTGCGCGGGAAAAATAAGGCTGATTTTGCGCCCAATAAAGATATTGGAAATATTATTGTGGTTGAGAACGTCAATAGAATGAAAATCACCGGAAAAAAAATGAGCCAAAAAAAATATTATCGCCATTCGGGATATTTAGGCGGCTTGAAAGAAACTCCTTTTGAAAAACTGTTTAAGGAAAATCCTGAGAAAATTTTAAGAAAAGCTGTTTTTGGCATGCTGCCTAAGAATAAATTAAGGGCAGAAATGATTAAAAGATTAAAAATAAAATAATTTTTTGCCAAAAATATGGAAAAAAAAGCTGTTAAAAAAACAAAAAAAGCTAAAGAAAAATCGGCAATTAAAAAATATTTTGAAGGCATAGGCAGGAGAAAAACTTCAATCGCCAGAGTTCGTCTTTTTAAGCAAAAAGATAAAGAAAAAATATTTTTGCTGAACAGCAAGATTTTAAACGAATATTTTACGGAAAAAGAACATCAGGAAAAAGTTTTGGCGCCTTTAAAATTATTGGATTGTTCGGAAGAATTTAAAATTTCGGCAAAGGTAAAAGGAGGAGGAATAGCTTCCCAGTCAGAGGCTGTCAGGCATGGAATTACCAGGGCCTTGATTTTGTTCGATCCAGACAACAGAAAGAAATTAAAAAAAGCCGGATTTTTAAAAAGAGATCCAAGAATGAAAGAAAGAAAAAAATTCGGCTTAAAGCGCGCCAGACGAGCTCCTCAATGGTCAAAAAGATAATATTTTAAAAGATTTATTTTTAGACAATTTATGTTTCTTAAAGACGTTATTGATAAATTTTATTTAGACAGGCAAAAAGACAAAGAACAGCATCATTTTTACATTACCGATGCCGGCAAATGCAGCAGAGCCTTGTTTTTTAAATTTAAAAACGTTCCCAGAAAAGAAATGGATGCCAACATTTTAAGACTCTTTGACCATGGCGATCACATCCATCAGCTTATTATGAAGCCTCTTTTAAGCGTAAGGGAGATTCATGTTGTTGCCGCAGAGGTAAATATTCCTCCGCAAGAATTAATTTCAGGCAGAGCTGATGCCATAATCAGCGACGGAAAAAATTTGTATGTTTTAGACATCAAAAGCATGAACAGTATGATTTTTAGCAAATTAATTGAGCCGAAAGAAGAAAACGTTGACCAAATACAGCTTTATCTGCATTATTTTAAAATTCCAAAAGGCATTTTGCTTTACGTTAACAAAGACAACCAGCAGTTAAAGGATTTTATGGTAAATTACGATAAAAAGCGCGTTTTCGGGCTTTTAGATTCTTTGTCTGAAGTTAAAAAAAGAATTGACAACAATATTATTCCGGACAGGTTGTCCGATTATCCGAGCAATTGGCAGTGCCGCTATTGTCAATTTAAAGAAATTTGCTCTACAGCCGGCAACGGCCAAATAGAATGGGATGATTTTAAGAAGAAAATCACCTTAGGGCAAAATAGCGCTTGAAGAATATAAAGTTTTTTCTTTTAAGAGATAGATTTTTTTATCAGATTGATTCCAAAACATTTTCAATAAGCTTTCGGCTTGGCTTCGGGAAAAATCTTTTTCTGAATCTTCAATTTGTTGAAGATTTTTTATTTCAAAAATATTTGTAATATTGAGTTTATCTCTGTTGTCTATTTCACTAATTTTAACGGTTTTGCCGGCAATGAAAATTAAATAATTGTCATTTAGCCAGAAAATGTCGCTTATTTTTTCAGAAAGGCGGATTAAAAGAAGTTTTTCGCCTTTGCTTTTTTGCGGCGGCTCGCTGCTTTCGCTTAAAAAAAGAATCCAAATTTCATAGTCTGAGGAATAAAGCAGCTTTTTATTGTTCGGCGACGGCTTTAAGCAGTTAGCTTCCTCAAAAAAAACTTCAAAAATTTTTAATTCCGGATTAAATTTGTATAAATTGCCGTTTTCTTCGCTTAAAAAAATAAAATCCTGAAAAACTTTCAAATCGTATTCAATCTTTTCTTTTAAAAGAAAGGGTTCTGCGGAAACAATTGTTTTATCTTTTAAAAGATGTCCGTTTTCGTCAAGGCGATAGAGGCCGTTTCCGTTGACAGCGCTTTTTTCTTCAATTAAAGAAGGATTTATTTCGCCGGTTTCTTTCAGAGTAAAATATTTAATTTCTTTTTCTATTCCTATTTTTAAATAAATTTCCTTTGAATCTTTGGAAAAATCCAAGTCAATCAATAAAGAAGATTTTGCCTCAATATCCTCCGCGCTTATCAGCCGGTTTTTTTCATTTTTTTCCGAATCATAAATATAAAGAATCCAATTGTTTTCTTCTATTATTTTTATGATTATTTTTTTTTGGTCCGGTGAAATCCAAAATTGTTCTGTTTCTTCAGATAAAACATTGAAGCTGACTTCTTTTGGAAATAAGATTATGTTTTTAGCTTCCGATACTTGTTTTTCTTTGATTTCCAAAATTTTTTCCCAAGAATGGTATTTTTCTTTTTTAACTTCTACTTTATACTTCTTGGGCAGAAGATTTTCAATCAAGGCGGAACCGAAAAAAAAGTCTGTTCTTTTTTTCAATTTTCCGTCAATAAAAATATCAGCCTGTCTTGGCGAAACCTTTAAAAAAAGTCCGCCTGTTCGGCTGATTATTTTTCCGTTTGCTGCCGGATTAAAATCAATTCTATATCCTTGCGAATATAGAATAGCCGCAGGCGCAATCAAGGCAAACAAAAACAGACAGGTTAAAAATAAAATTTTTCTTGTTTTTTTAATCATAATAAACTGTTTTAATTTTAATCCAACAAAGCTATTTTGGCAATTATTATGAATTTGCCAAGTCGTAAAATTTTTTCTATACTTAATGTATATGCTGAAAAAAATAGGCATTGATTTAGGTACTGCCAATTCTTTGGTTTTTCTTCCCGGCAAGGGAGTAATTTTGCAGGAACCTTCAGTGGTTGCCGTTGCCCTTGAAGAAAACAAGATTTTGGCAATCGGAGAAGAGGCGAAAAAAATGACCGGCCGCACGCCGGACGCAATCAGGGTTTACCGTCCGCTTAAGGACGGAGTTATCGCTGATTTCAGAGTGACGCAGGCAATGCTAAAATATTTTATTGATAAAGCCTGCGGTTTTTGGCGTTTTTTAAAGCCCGAATTGATGATAGGGGTTCCGGCTGGCATTACTTCCGCCGAAAAAAGAGCTGTGATTGAAGCTTCCTTGAATGCCGGAGCAAAACAGACTTATTTGGTTAAGGAGCCTATTTTAGCTGCCATCGGCGCCGGCATTCCGATTAATTCTTGTTCGGGAAATATGATTGTTGATATTGGCGGAGGAACTTCTGAAATAGCGGTAATATCATTGGGAGGAATAGTTGCCTGCAATTCAATTAGAATAGGCGGTGATAAAATGGATTCAGCCATTTCAGATTATATTAAGAAAAAATACAATTTAGCCATAGGAGAACAGATGTCGGAAGAAATAAAAATAAAAATTGGAACAGCTTTATCCGAAAAAGAAGCGAAATTGCTGGAAATCAGAGGCAGGGATTTGATTTCAGGTCTGCCCCGCACGTTTGAAATTTCTTCCAATGAAACTTCGGAAGCAATTTTTGACATTCTGGAAGAAATCATTTATGTGATTAAAACCGTTTTAAGAGATACGCCGCCGGAGCTGTCAGCAGATATAATTGACAAGGGAATGATTTTATCAGGCGGCGGAGCTTTATTAAGGAATATTGCCGAGAGAATTTCTCAAGAAACAGGCGTGCCTTGCTTTTTGGCAGACGATCCTCTTCTTTGCGTTGCCAAAGGAACAGGAGCTGTTTTGGAGAATCTTGATACTTATAAAAAAAGCATATTAAGCAAAAAATAAAACTTTATGCTCATCGGCCATCAAAAACAATTTAATTTTTTAAAAAAAGCGGCTGCAGCCAAAATGCTTTCTCACGCTTATTTGTTTTCAGGACAGGAAAAATTGGGAAAAAAAACATTGGCTTTGCAGTGGATTTCAGATTTTCTGGGAAAGAATTTTAACCAAAATCATCCTGACCTGATTTTTATTAAGCCTCAGGCGAAAGAAATTCAAGTTTTTCAGATAAAAGAATTAATTTGGAAATTTTCTCTTAAACCTTCTTTGTCCCCGGTTAAAATTGCGATTATAGATGACGCTCATTTAATGAACCAGGAAGCCCAGACATGCCTTTTAAAAACTCTGGAAGAGCCTAAGGGAAATACTCTTTTAATTTTAATCAGCAATAACGTTCAGAATCTTTTTCCGACAATTATTTCGCGAGTTCAAGTTATCAGATTCAATTCAGTAAAAAAAGAAGAAATAGAGAAAAGTCTTTTGGCGCGCGGGCTTTCGGAAAAAAAAGCTGATGAAATTTCCGAAATTTCTTTAGGCAGGCCGGGAATAGCTTTGGATTTGGTTTTAGCCGAAGATAAATTAAAAAAATTTGGGTTTATTGAGGAACTTTGCGGCTCTCCTCTTTATTTTCGTTTTCAATATGCAAAAAATTTGTCGGAAGATCTTCAAAAAACAAAAGAAACATTGGATATTTGGATGTTGTATTTGAGAAAGAAGCTGATATGGGCGATAACTAATCAGCAGCCGACGTTAAAAACGAGAAAGATTCTCAAGTCTCTTCAGAAGACAAATTTTTTGATGTCGGGCACCAATATAAACGCCAGACTGGCGCTGGAAATGCTAATGATTGAATTAAACTGAAATATGGAAGATTATAAATCAATTATTCAAAAAATAAGACCGGAGCTGGATAAAGTAATCGGTTTTTTAGAAAGCGAATTCAATAAAATTCGTACAAGCAGAGCAACTCCTTCTTTGGTTGAAGATGTTGTTGCTGATTGTTTCGGCCAAAAATTTCCTTTAAAACAGCTGGCGGCAATTTCCATTCCCGAAGCAAAACAAATTCTGATTCAGCCCTGGGACAAATCTTATATTGAAGGAATCGTTCAGGCTTTGGGAAAAACGGGTATTGGAGCAAATCCGATTGTTGACAAAGAGACAATTAGAATTAATTTGCCTCCATTGAACGAGGAATATAGGAAAAATTTAACTCGCATGGTTTCGGAGAAGGAAGAGCAATCCCGAAGAACCGTAAGAAAATGGAGAGAAGAGGCTTGGAGCGAGATTCAGGACAAAACAAAAGAAGGAGAAATAAGGGAAGACGATAAATTCCGCGCCAAGGAAGAGCTTCAAAAAGTGGTTGACGAGTATAATAAAAAGATTGAGGAATTGGGAAAAAGAAAAAAAGAAGAAATAACGGAATAATATGGCATTTACAATCATTATAGTCATTTTCAGCATAATCGCCCTGATGGTTCTTCATGAGTTCGGTCATTTCATTGTTGCCAAATTGTTTGGAGTAAAAGTGGAAGAATTCGGGGTCGGTTTGCCTCCGAGGTTATTTGGAAAAAAAATAGGCCAGACGGTTTATTCTTTAAACTTGATTCCTTTTGGAGCTTTTGTGAGAATTCCCGACGTGGATGGAGAAAAAAAAGAAGATAACAAAGGTAATTATAAAAAACTAAGCAATATTCCAGTTTGGCAAAGAGCTTTGATTGTTTTAGCGGGCGTAATTTCTTTTTGGATAATCGGCGCTGTTTTGTTGTCAATTGTTTTCGGCCTCGGCGCTTCTCAGGCGATTTCTGACGAAGAAACCGGCCTTTTAGCCAATCCCAGAGTTTTAATAACAGCGGTTTCTTCCAATTCGCCGGCAGAAGCGGCTGGGATAAAGCCTGGCGATATGATAAGGGAATTAAAAGCGGATAATCAGCGATTTTCCGTTGATAAAATTAAAGAGGTGCTGGAATTTACGGAAAAACACAAAGGGGAAGAAATGATTTTAGTTCTTGAAAGAGGCAAAGAGTTTTTTGAAGCATCGCTGATTCCCAGAGTTTCGCCTCCGGAAGGAGAAGGAGCCATAGGCATAGTTTTGACCAGAACAGCGGAAAAGTCTTATCCGTTTTTCCAAGCCGTTGCCAAAGGAGCGGAAGCTACAGTCAGCTTGACGATAGCCATTACCGCCAGTTTGGTAGATGTCTTGATTAGTTTGGTCAGGGGGCAGGGCTTGCCTCAGGGAGTTCAGTTTGTCGGGCCGATAGGAATCGGCTCTTTGGCAACTCAGGCTGCGCAGGTCGGTTTAAGCTATTTTCTCCAATTTATTGCCGTTATTGCCGTATATCTTGCTATTTTTAATATTTTGCCCATACCTGCTTTAGACGGCGGAAAATTGCTTTTTCTTGGAATTGAAAAAATTAAAGGCAAACCGGTCAAACAAAAAATTGAGCAAAACATCACTGCCGCATTTTTTATTTTATTGATTCTATTGATAATTTTGGTAACTATAAAAGACATAACGCGACTTTTATAAGAAATATGAAACAATCAGAATTATTTACAAGAACGATTAAAGAAACGCCGAAAGAGGAAAAAAGCGTAAATTCGCAGCTTCTAATCAGGGCCGGTTTTATTGATAAATTGATGGCCGGAGTTTATTCTTATTTGCCTTTAGGTTTTAAGGTTTTTAAAAAAATTGAAAATATAATCAGAGAGGAAATGAACGAAATCAACGGTTCCGAATTGCTGATGCCCGCTCTTCAGCCGAAAGAAATATGGCAGAGAACCGACAGGTGGAAATATCCAGAAATGTTTAAGGTAAAAAACCGGCAAGGAAAAGATTTCAGTTTGGGCTGGACCCACGAAGAGGTTATTACGCCTTTAATAAAAAAATTTTTAAAATCTTATAAAGATTTGCCGTTTTTCGTTTATCAAATTCAGGATAAGTTCAGAGACGAATTGAGAGCTAAATCTGGTTTGCTTCGCGGGGTGGAATTTACAATGAAAGACCTTTATTCTTTCCACAAAGACGAAAAATGTTTGGATAATTATTATGAAAAAGTAAAAAAAACTTATTTTAAAATTTTTCAAAGATGCGGATTGAAAAAAGAAACTTTTTTAACTTTGGCTTCGGGAGGGGCTTTTAGCCCTTATTCGCATGAGTTTCAAACAATTACTGATTCTGGCGAAGACGAAATTTATCTTTGCCGGAAATGCCGGCTGGCGATTAATAAAGAAATTATCAATAAGGAGAAGCATAGATGCCCGAAATGCCTGGAAAAGGGCTTGGAAGTCAAAAAAGCCATTGAAGTCGGCAATATTTTCAAGCTAAAAGACAGATTCAGCCGCGCTTTTAATTTGACTTTTTGCGATGAAAAAGGAAAAAAGAAATTTGTTTTAATGGGCTGCTACGGAATAGGTTTAGGCAGGCTGATGGGAGCTATTGTGGAAGTTTATCATGATGAAAAAGGCATTGTTTGGCCGAAAGAAACCGCTCCTTTTAACGTTCATTTGCTTTCTTTGACCGGCGAAAAAATGCCTGAAAAATTATATCAAGATTTGCTGAAACAAAACATTGAAGTTTTATATGACGACAGAAAAGACAAATCGGCTGGAGAAAAATTTGCCGATGCCGACTTAATAGGCATACCCTTAAGAGTTGTAGTCAGTGAAAGAACCTTAAAAAGCAATTCAGCGGAAATTAAAGAAAGAGGCAAAAAAGAAAGCAAATTGGTGAAAATACCGCATCTGTCGCAATTTCTAATTTTGAAAAATAAAAATTAATAATTTAAAAATTATTAATTATGCTTAATAAATTCTTAAAATTATTTGCCGAAGACATCGCTATTGATTTGGGAACAGCCAATTCAAGAGTTTATGTCAGGGACAGGGGAATAGTTATTATTGAGCCCTCAGTGGTTGCGGTTAACCAGAAAACCGGCCAGATTCTGGCCATCGGAGATGAAGCTAAAAAAATGGTTGGCAGAACTCCTGCTTATATTGTGGCTAATCGGCCCTTGGTGTCAGGCGTTGTTTCTAATTTTGAAGTAACTGAACAGATGCTCAGGTATTTTATTGAAAAAGTGCATAAAAGAAAATTTCTTTTGAATCCAAGACCGCGGGTAATAGTTGGAATTCCTTGTGGCATAACAGAAGTTGAAAAAAAGGCTGTGAAAGACGCCGCTAAAAATGCGGGAGCGAGAAATGTTTTTATTATTGAAGAGCCAATGGCCGCAGCTCTTGGCGCCAGACTGCCGATTCAGGAGGCAGGAGGCAATTTTATTGTTGATATTGGCGGCGGAACAACCGATATCGCCGTAATATCTTTAGGCGGAATAGTAATATCCAAGACCCTGAGAGTGGCCGGAGACAAGCTTAATCAAGATATTATTCATTTTGCCCAAGAGGAATATAAATTATTAATCGGGGAAAGGACGGCAGAGGCTCTTAAAATTGGCATAGGTTCAGTTTACGCTTTAAAAGAAAAAAAACAGCTGCCAATGAGAGGAAGAAATTTGATTACCGGATTGCCTGA
>CAZLAP010000010.1:0-2883 GCA_964557715.1 uncultured Candidatus Saccharibacteria bacterium | reverse complement strand
AATTAGAAAAGCATAAAAAACAGCTTACGCAAAAATATTACGATTTTTTACTTAAAAAAATAAAACATGCAACCAAAAAATAAAATAATTTTAGGTGATGCTCTTGAAATTTTAAAAAAAATTGATGATGATTTTGTTGATTTGGGAATTACCTCTCCGCCATATAATAAGGGAGAAAAACATAAGGGTTGGTTAGTAAAAAATGTAAAATACAATGTAGCAAAAGACAATATTTCCGAAGAAGTTTATCAAGAGCAACAAATCCAAGTGTTAAACGAAATTTTTAGGGTCACAAAACCGGGTGGCTCGTTTTTCTATAATCACAAAACAAGGTGGACACGGGGTCAAATGTTGCACCCTATTGAGTGGCTTCAAAAAACAAAATGGACTATCAGGCAAGAGATAATCTGGGACCGAATGATTGCAGCGAATATCAGAGGTTGGCGATTTTGGCAAATTGATGAAAGGATATATTGGCTTTATAAACCAATTGACGGAAATAAAATAGGCAAGGAGTTAAAATCTAAACACGCGTTGTTAACATCAATTTGGCGTTTTCCTCCTGAAAGAAAAAACGGACATCCAGCGCCTTTTCCGTTAGTTTTACCAACAAGAATAATTTATTCTATTTTAGATGATAAAAAGGGAGTGGTTTTAGATCCTTATGTTGGTAGCGGAACAACTTGTTTGGCCGCAAAATTGTTAGGATTAAATTATATCGGCATAGATATTTCAAAAGAATATGTGAAAGATGCGGAAAATAGATTAAAAAATTATTTAAATTATAAAAATATGGTAGACGAAGAAATATCTAAACATATTGTAGAAAAAACATTCGCAGATAGAAAAAACAACAACGGAAACACTGGAAAATATCGTAATGGAGCAACTTCACCGCAAGCCAAACTTTTATAATTATATTTTAGCAAATCGCTTCGCGATTAAAGAAAAAGCCATACATCACATAACAGCGTATATCTGGTTACGGCTTTTATACAAAAGCCTCCACCCATATTTTGCTCCGCTACGCTCCGCAAAACATCAGATACACGCAAACGTTAATTGCAATTTTTCGATGGGCGCTAAATGATGTAAAAAACAAAAACATTTATTTACTTAATAATTTATATTATATTAGAACATGATAAAAATAAATTTTGCACCAAAGAGTAATCTAGGTAAATGGTCGATTGGATTAAGTGTTATGGTGCCAATATTATTATACATCGGCATGTCATTTGTAAGTTTTTATGAAGCTGTTCCAGTTCCAGCTGGGAAAACAATACCGCATGATATTATGGTTAGACCTGGAATAGCCTTGCCGATGTTGGCAGGATTTATTTCCGGAATTGCAGCATTTTTTACTGGCATTGTTGGTATTATAAGAAAAAAAGATCGTTCTATTCTTGTATTTTTATCTACTGCAATAGGATTCTTTGTGTTGCTTTGGTGCTTGGCTCAATTTTTATTTCCACTTATTACTCTTATTATATAGTTTACGGCGCGCTTCGGCAAACGCTTCGGATTTTCTACGAAAATCTTCGTGCCGTTGCACTCTCGCTATCGCTCGGCTCACTTAACAGGGCTTAAACGGAAAATGCCTCAGCTCGGCATTTTCCCAAATTTTCTTTCGCTTCGCTTCAGAAAGCTTCGGTTACCCCTGATGTTAGGCGCAATTCAAAAAATATTTTTCTAACGAAGAATAAGAAATGTTAGACTTTCAAGGGGGATAAATTTGATTTTTTCTTTATTTATAGAAGGGGATAGTATTGTGTTTTCTTTCTTCGAGAGCCTGAGGGCTCCTCAGAGCCTCGAACGGTCACCTCGTTCCGAAAACCATTTATTTAAAAAGACAAAACTTATATAATGATTACAACTTTTAATTTATAAATGGCGGTTAATATGAAAAAAAGAAAAGTAATAATTATCGGTTCAGGAATTGCGGGCTTAAGCTCCGGTTGCTATTTGCAAATGAATAATTATGATACAGAAATATTTGAATCTCATAATATTCCTGGCGGGTTGTGTACTTCTTGGAAAAGAAAGGGATATACTTTTGATGGATGCATTCATTCTCTTTCCGGACTTAATCCCGACTTTAAATTATATGATTATTGGAATGAATTAATTGACATGAACAAAATTGATTTTTTTTATCATGATATTCTTGGAACATTTGAAGAAGAGGATGGGAAAAAGATTACAATTTTTAGCGACCCGGACAAACTAAAAAAGGAGTTAATTTCAATTGCGCCTGAAGATAAAAAATTTATTACAAGTCTTATCAATTCCATAAAAAAGTTATCAAAATATGATGTTCAACTTTCTAAGCCTATTGAATTATGGACTCCTATCGATTATTTCTTAAGTCAATTTAAAACCGCGCCATATTTAATGGATTTGATTAAATGGAGTAAATCAACCGAAGAGACAAGTAAAAAATGTAAAAACAGGTTATTAAAAAGATTAATAGCAACGGCGGATTTCTTCACTCATTATCCTGCTTATTTTCTTATTTTCAGTCTGGCGCATCTATACAATAAAAACGCAGGCTATCCTATCGGTGGTTCTTTGTCCTTTGCCAAGCTATTAGAGAAAAAATATTTAAAATTAGGAGGCAAGATCCACTACAATTCAAAAGTAAATAAAATCAATACAAAAAACAATCAAACCACGGGCATAGTTTTAGAAAATGGAGAAATGTATAACAATGCCGATATTGTGATTTCAGCTGCAGATGGTTACAACACAATATTTAAAATGTTGGAGGGGAAGTATGTTGATGAAAAAATAAAAAATTTATACAATAATCATCCCAAATGGCCTTCAATGGTGCTTGTTTCTTTGGGTGTTTCAAGAACTTTAGAAAATGAACCTTCTTCA
>CAZLAP010000009.1:0-14968 GCA_964557715.1 uncultured Candidatus Saccharibacteria bacterium | reverse complement strand
TCTTCAAAAAGAAGTTTTACAGTATCTTAAGCCCAAACCAAATGAAAATTTCATTGATTGCACAATTAACGGCGGGGGACATTCAATCGTTATTCTTGAAAAAATAAAACCCAATGGCAGACTTCTGGGAATTGAAGTAGACGAAGAACTTTACCAAAAATTGAAATTACGGGCGAAAGAACGTTTGGTTTTAGTAAACGACAACTTTGCCAATCTGAAAAGAATTGCAGAAAAAGAGAAATTCAAAAACGTTCAAGGAGTTCTTTTCGATTTAGGGATGTCAAGCTGGCATCTTGAAAAATCAGGCAGGGGATTCAGTTTTTTGCGAAACGAGCCGCTGGATATGAGATACGGCAAAAATTCAGAATTCAGCGCCGAGGAAATTATAAACAGCTTGCCGCAGGAAGAAATCGGCAAAATTTTAAAAGAGTGCGGCGGGGAAAAATTTGCCGAAAGAATTGCCCGAGGAATAGTTGAAGCAAGGAAAATAAAAAGAATTAAAACAACGCTTCAATTGGTGGAAATTATTAAAAAAACCATTCCTTCTTTTTACCGCTGCCAGAAGATTCATTTTGCCACAAGAACTTTTCAGGCAATAAGGATTGCGGTTAACAGGGAATTGGACAATCTGAAGAAAGCTCTTCCTCAGGCAGTGGAAATTTTATCTCCGGGAGGCAGACTGGCAGTCATTTCTTTCCATTCTTTGGAAGACAAAATCGTTAAAAATTTTATAAGAGAAAAAGCCAGGGAAAATATTTTAAAAATCATAACCAAAAAACCGGTCGTTCCCGGGCAAGAAGAAAAAATAATAAATCCTCGTTCTCGGTCCGGCAAACTGAGGGCAGTAATAAAAATATGACGCAAGCAATCAGATCTTTAACAGCGGCTTTTCCGATATCAATAACAAATCAAAAAATAAGATTAGTTCCAATATTTAAATTGTTTTGGGTTTTTGTCCTTTTAATAATCTTTTCTCTTTTGGCAGCTTTAGTTTATCAAATCAATATTTACACTTCGGAAATTTATTTCATTCATAATTCAGAGAAAGAAATAGCCCAATTATCGCAAGAAAACAAAATTTTGGAAATTAACCTGGCTAAAGCCAATTCCTTGCTCAATGTTGAAAGCTACGTTCAAAGTTTTGAGAAAACGGCTAAAATGGAATATGTTAGGGTTTTGGAAGACACGGCTCTGGCAAAATAAGCTGTCATTATTTATATAGTTAAAAATATGGCTCGTTGGAGAATTAACTTAATTTTGCTGTTTTTTATTCTTTTTTGGAGTGTCCTTGTTGGACGGCTTTTTTGTATTCAAATCCTTAAGGGCGAATTTTATCAAGCTTTGGCTCAGGGATTATACAGTACGGAAAATCAGATTATCGGAGAAAGAGGAGAAGTATTTTTTAAAAACGGCGAGCCGTTGGCAATAAACATAGATTGGCCTCTTGTTTTTGCTTCCTCGGTGGAGGTTAAGGAAAAAGAGGCCGCAGCTTCGGAATTATCCGAAATTCTTTTTCTGGACAAAAATTTTATTTTGGAAAAACTGAAAAAGAATAATTTATACGAACCGATTAAAAAAAGAATAACCGAAGAGGAAATCCAAAAAATAGGAGAATTAAATTTTGCCGGAATTTATCTGGGAAAAGAAGCAGGCAGGTATTATCCTCAAGATAATATTGCTTCAGGGTTAATCGGTTTTTTAGACGCCGATTATCAAGGGCAATACGGCATAGAAGGCTATCATAATGAAACTTTACGAGGGAAAAAAAATAAAAAAGGCAGCGATATTTTTTTAACTGTTGATTATCCAGTTCAATTCAGGGCTGAAAAACTTCTTGAAGAAGCAAAAGAAAGCTTGGACATAGAGGGCGGAGAGATTATAGTTATGGATCCTTATTCCGGAAAGGTGTTGGCCTTGGCTAATTTTCCCGATTTCAATCCTAACCAATATTTTGCAGTTTCCGATTTCAGTGTTTTCAAAAACGGTGCAACGCAAAAAATTTTTGAACCTGGTTCGGTTTTTAAAACGATTACTATGTCAGCCGGTTTGCAAGAACAAAAAATTACCCCACAGACTACTTATATTGATAAAGGAAAAATAGTTATAGGAGGCTGGTCTGTCTCTAATTATGACAACAGAGTTTATGGAGAGCAGACTATGACTCAGGTCCTGGAAAAATCAATCAATACGGGAGCTGTTTTCGCCGAAGAGCAAATTGGCAATAATTCTTTTTTGAATTATCTGGATAAATTCGGCTTTTTCAGGCCGACCGGGATTGATTTCCAAGAAATTTATTCCGAGAATAAAGAGCTTAAGAAAGGTTATGAAATAAATTTCGTTACAGCAAGTTTCGGCCAGGGGATAGAGATAACGCCGATTCAATTGATCAGGGCTTTTGCCGCAATTGCCAACGGCGGCAATCTGATTAGGCCTTATTTGGTTGAAAAAATTATTGACGGAGAAAAAATCTTTGAAACAGAGCCAAAAATAGAGCAAGATTCAATAATTTCTTCCAGAACAGCTGCCCAATTAACCACAATGATGGTTAGCGTGGTTGAAAACGGTTTTGCCAAATCAGCCGGAATTCCGGGTTATTATGTTGCCGGCAAAACCGGCACTTCGCAAATGTCTTTTGCCGCCTTAGAGAAGGATAAAAAAGGCTATTCTGATAAAACTTGGCAGAGTTTTGTCGGTTTTTTGCCGGCTTTTAATCCTAAATTCGTGGTTCTGGTGAAACTGAACAATCCTAAAACCAAAACTGCTGAATATTCAGCAGTTCCCATTTTTCAAAATTTAGCAAAATACCTTCTTGACTACTATCAAATATTGCCTGACCGCGAATAAAAAAATATATGAAATTTTTTTTAAAAATTAAATTTTTTTTGAAGAAACCAAGATTCATTGTCATTACGGGCAAGGAAAAAGAATTCGTAAAAGAAATAATTCTTCGGCTTTTAAAACCGCATTTTAAAATCGGCAAGGACGTTTTTATATTTGAGGCCGAAGAAAAAAAAATTGATAAATTCACCTTCTTTTTTAAAAATTCAAAACTGCCGGTTTTAACATTTACGGATCCTGTTGACAATATTGGATTATTTAAAAATCTTCCAGGTAATGTTAATTTTATTTTAAATTTGGACAATGAGTTTGAAAATCTTATTGGCTTTAAAAAAATAAAATTCGGGATGAGCAAAAAAAACGATGTTTTTGCTTCAGACATTGTTAAATCGGGCCAAGGAATTAATTTTAAAATAAATTACAAAGGGAGCAGCGTTCCTTTTTGGCTGCCTTTTGGCATCAGTCTTTATCCGGTTTTGTCAGCTGTTTGCCTTGGCATAATTTTTGATTTGAATCTGGTGGAAATTTCAGAAAGCTTAAAAGAAATGAAAATAGGCTGAATTTGACATTCTTAAAAAAACAAACTAAAATAATTTAGAGCAGTTCTTTAAAAAAAGTTAAAAAAATAGAAAAACAAAAAAAGAGAAGGGAGAAGGGAAAGAATGACGAGAAAATGTAATGTCTGCGGGAAAAAAGTGGAAATTCCTCGCAAAAAGGGAGGAAACGGGAAAAAAATCAATGTCGAGGTAAAATGTTCTTATTGCGGCGCAATAACTGAATTAAAAATTAGGCGCCGTAATGGGTGCGTACGAGGCTTAAGACAGGGGTTTTACAGAAAAACTTCTCCAATAAAATAAATTTTGTTTAATGAGTATTTATACAAATTTAAGCCGTCTTGAATCAGCATCAAAGACGGCTTTTTTATAGACAAAATGCAAATTTTATGATAATTTTTAATAATATGCCCTCATCGTCTAGTTTGGCTTAGGACGCAAGGTTCTCATCCTTGTAACACCAGTTCAAATCTGGTTGAGGGCGCCGGGCAAAACAATAAAATGATTCAAAAAGATTTATCTCATATTAATTGGCATAATATTTCTCAAGAAGAAGCAGTAAAAAGATTGTTTTCCGACTCTAAAAAAGGACTTTCAGAAAACGAAGTAAAAGAAAGACAGAAAAAATTCGGCTTGAATAGATTGCCTGAAGAAAAACCGCTATCTGCGGTTAAGATTTTTTTTGAGCAATTCAAAAGCCCTTTGATTTATGTTCTAATAATTGCCGGAATTATCACTTTACTTCTAAGGGATTACACTGACAGCATTATTATTTTTGCCGCCGTCTTTTTAAACGCGATAGTCGGCTTTTGGCAGGAAAATAAAACAGCCAAAACGCTTCAGGAATTAAAAAAAGCGATAACTCATCCGGCAGAAGTTTTAAGAGACGGAAATCTCAAGATAATTGATTTTCAGGAGATTGTTCCCGGTGACATTATTATCTTAAATGCCGGCAGCAATGTTCCGGCTGATGCCAGAATCATTGAATGCCATGAATTAAAGGTAAACGAGTCAGCTTTGACAGGAGAGTGGCTTTTGGCAAATAAAAAAACAGATATTCTTGAAGAAAAAACTTCGTTATCAGACAGAGATAATATGGTTTTTATGGGAACAGCGGTTGAAGGGGGCAAAGGCAAGGCAATAGTAACGGCCATCGGTTTAAAAACCGAGATAGGTAAAATAGCTGAAATGTTGAGAGAAGTGGAAGAAGAAAAAACTCCTTATCAGAAAAAACTGGCCAGGTTCGCCAAAATAGTCGGCGGTATTATTCTTTTTCTTTGTTTTATTATTTTTGTTTTAGGCATAGCCAGAGGGCAGGAATTCGTTTTGATGTTTACCACAGTCGTGGCAGTGGCTGTAGCAGCTATTCCGGAAGGATTGCCGGTAGCCGTAACTTTGGTATTTACTTTTGGAATGAGAGAAATTTTAAAAAGAAAAGGATTGGTCAGAAAACTGATAGCTGCTGAAACGCTTGGCAGCACTTCCATTATTGCCACCGATAAGACGGGTACCTTGACCGAAGCAAAAATGGAAGTTGCTGAAATTCACACTCTCCCTCAAATATTTTATCAAAAAGAAAACCGGAGGAACGAAGACCATTCTTTAGTTTTTAAAATCGTCAGTTTGTGCAGCGAGTCTTTTATTGAAAATTTGGACCAGCCGATGGAAAAATGGATCGTCAGAGGCAGGCCTACCGACAAGGCTTTATTAGTGGCAGCTATTCAAGCCGGCTTTAATAAAAAAGAATTGGAAGAAAAAGAGCCGAAGATTGACGAAATCCCTTTTGATTCCGCTTACAAATATTCAGCCGCTTTGCATCTGTCGCCAAACAAAAAAGAAAAGGTTATTTATTTAATGGGCGCTCCGGAAATAATTTTGGACAAATCAAAATTTTTGGAACTTGAAGGCAAACAAGAAAAGGTTGATTTTAACAAAATTGAAAAAATCCGGGAAAAATATACTGATTTAACTTCGCAGGGATTCAGAGTAGTGGCCGTGGCTTATAGAAAAACTAAGGTGAAAAAAGAAATTTCCGACCGGGATTTACAAAATATGGTTTTTGTCGGGCTTATTGCCTTGCATGACCCTGTGAGAAAAAGAGCTGCGGAAGCCATAGAAAACTGCCGTTTGGCCGGTATGAAGCCGATTATCGTTACCGGCGACCATAAATTGACTGCCAAAACAATAGCTGAAAGAATCGGCTTTAAAATCAACAAAAAAAACATTTTGGAGGGCAAAGATCTGAAAGAGCTTTCCGACGAAGATTTCGAAAAAATATTTAAAGATATTGAAATTTATGCTAGGGTTACTCCGGAGCAGAAACTGAGAATTGTCCAGGTTTGGCAGGAAAGAGGAGAAGTGGTGGCTATGACGGGCGACGGGGTGAACGACGCTCCAGCGCTCAAAAAGGCCAATATCGGAGTGGCTTTGGGTTCAGGCACCGAAGTGGCTAAGGAAGCTTCCGATCTTACTCTTTTAACAGACGATTTTGAAATTATTATTGTTGCCGTGGAAGAAGGCAGAAGAATTATTGACAATGTCAGAAAAATCATAACTTATTTATTAACCGGCGGCTTTACTGAAGTAATAATAATCGGTTTATCAGTTGTTTTTCATTTGCCTTTGCCTGTTCTGGCCGGTCAGATTCTATGGAAAAACTTGGTTGAAAGCACGCCGCCTTCATTGGCCTTGGCTTTTGAGCCAAAAGAAAGGGGAGTTATGAAGAGAAAACCAGAGCCTTTGAATTCTCCTCTTTTGACGAAACAAATGAGATTTTTAATTTTCTTTATCGGCTTTTTAACCAATTTCCTGCTTTTTGCCATTTTCCTTTGGTTCTTAAAAAGTCCAGATTACGGAATGGCTAAAATAGACCAAATTCGGACAATAATATTCGTAGCTTTAGCTATTGATTCATTCTTTTTTATATTTTCTTTCAGGAATTTAAAGCAAAACATCTGGCAATACAATCCTTTTTCTAATTCTTATCTCAATTTTGCCGCTTTTGGAGGATTTTTACTGTTATTGGCAGCCATTTATTTGCCTTTATTTCAACTTCTTTTAAAAACAACTGCGCTTGGTTTTTTTGAATGGCTGATATTGGTTTTTTTCGGTCTGATTAATATAATTTTGATTGAAGCTGCTAAATGGTATTATATTAAAACAAAAAGATTGAGTTAATATGAAAATAATCTACGCTTTGGCAACTCTTTCAGGAACCATTATCGGAGCAGGGCTTTTCGCCCTGCCTTACATTACGCTTAAGCTTGGCTTTTGGGTTGTTTTCGGCTATTTTCTGGTTTTGGGCGCTTTGGCCATCTTGATTCATTATTTTTTCGGCGAACTGGCCTTGAAAACGCCGGATTTCAAAAGATTGCCTGGTTTTGCCAAAATTTATCTTGGCAAAAAAGGCCAGACTATGGCTTATGTTTCAACTGTCTTCAGTCTTTTCGGCGCGCTTCTGGCTTATTTGATTTTAGGAGGAGAGTTTTTAGCTGAATTGGCTTCTCCGATTTTAGGCGGCAGTGTTTTTATCTATACTCTTCTTTATTTTGTAATTGCTTCTGCCTTGATTTTTCACGGGATAAAAGCCATTGCCAAAGTGGAGTTCTGGGGATTGGTTCTGTTCCTTTTGATTCTGTTTGCCATATTTTTTAAAGGAGAACCGTTTATAGAAAACAACAATCTTTTTTCCGTTCCCGATTGGTCTTTGTTTTTTCTGCCGTACGGCGTTATTCTTTTTTCCCTTTGGGGTGCAACTTTGATTCCGGAAGTGGAAGAAATGCTGGGCGAGAAAAAAAAGTTGATTTTGAAAATTATTCCCATTGCCATTCTGATTTCGATTGCCATCTATCTTTTCTTCATTTATTTAATTTTAGGCATTACCGGACCCCAAACAACTGAATCAGCCTTAACCGGTTTAAGAATGATTTTGGGCGACGGCATAGTTTCCCTGGCTTTACTTTTCGGACTGGTAACCACTTTTACTTCTTTTATCACTTTAGGACTGACATTAAAAAAAGTTTTTTGGTATGATTTTAAATTGAAAAAAAATTTAGCCTGGGCCGTCACTTGTTTTCTGCCTTTGCTTTTGTACTTTGCCGGTTTAAAAAGTTTTATCGCTGTTATCGGAATCGTGGGGGGAATGATGCTGGCAGTAGAGGGAATTTTGATTCTTTTAATGTATAAAAAAGTTCATCCTCGGAGAAAGATTTTCGTTTACCCTTTGATTTTATTGCTTTTGGGTGGCATAATCTATTCAATTGTTTATTTTTCGTAAAAAGAAATAGAAATGCCTTTGCTTTATATTTCAATTTTTATAGCTTCTTGTTTTATCTTGGTATTGGCGGCAAAGAAAATAATTGATTGCCTTGACCGCGTGGCCAGATTTTTAGGCTGGAAAGAATTTGTGGTTGCTTTTTTTACGGTTTCTTTCGGAGCAGTGGCTCCGGAATTTTTTATCGGAATAAGCTCTGCTTGGCATAAAATTCCCGAGCTTTCTTTTGGCAATATTCTCGGTCAGAATATACTTCTTTTCAGTTTTACGGTTGCAATTTGCGCCATTATTTTAAAAAACGGCATAGAGGTTGACAGTAAAACTGTGCGGGCAGGTTGTACTTTTGCAGCCGTGGTTGCTCTTTTGCCCCTCTTTTTGGTTTTAGACGGCGCTTTGTCGCGGATAGACGGCGCTATTCTTCTTTTATTCTTTCTTTTCTTTATTTTTTGGCTTTTTTCCAAAAAAGAAAGATTTACCAAAGTGTATGATATAGAAGAAGAACACAAGACAAAAAACAACTTTTCCTGTTTCTTAAAAGATATTGGAACATTACTCGCCGGATTTTTTTTGATAATACTGGGCGCAGAAGGGATTATCAGAGCTTCATTGGCTTTTTCCGATATTATTGCTTTATCGCTTCCGGTTGTCGGGCTTTTGATTGTTGCTCTTGGCGTAGGATTGCCTGAAACCTATTTCTCTTTTATGTTGGCTAAAAGGGGACAGTCTTGGATGATTATCGGCGGGTTAATGGGATCTGTGGCTATTTCCTCCACTTTGGTTTTAGGGACAATTGCCTTAATTTGCCCGATTCATATAAATATTGGAGAAAATCCTTCTCTTGTTATGGCTAGAATCTTTTTGATTTTTTGCGCTTTGCTTTTTTTGTTTTTTGCCAAAACCAGAAATCATATATCTACAAAAGAGGGAATTTTATTGCTTTTAATCTATATTATCTTTATTGCAATTGAAATTTTGATAAGATAATGATATTATTATTTTATGCCCGAACTTTTTTCAATTTTAATTATTTTTTTGCTTGCCCTGGGACTGTTGATTTTTTTTCTCTTAAGAAAGTCAAAGGTTGATAAAATTCAGTCTGAAGAAATAAGGGATTTAGAAAGGAGGTTGACAGACTTGATGATTGGCCAAATGAAAGAAATCAGAGACAGCCAGAACGGCGTTTCAAAGCAAATGCATGAACAGATATCGTCTTTCACTAAGGAAGCAACCCAGATCCGGGAAGAAATCAAGCAAATGCAGGAAAGCGTTAAAGATGTTTCTTCTTTCCAGGAAATTTTCAAAGCGCCGAAGCTTAGGGGCCAATGGGGGGAAGCCTCTTTGGATCATATTTTATCCCAGCATTTTCCAGCCGAGCTTTATAAATCGCAATATCTTTTTTCTTCGGGCGATCAGGTAGATGCTGTTTTAAAGCTGCCCAACGGAAAAATTCTGCCGATTGACTCCAAATTTCCTTCGGAAAACTTTGCCAGGATGGTTGAGTCTCCAAGTCCGGAGAAAGAAGCTTTTCAGAAAAAATTTATTGATGACGTAAAGACGCATATTGACAAAATTGCTTCAAAGTATATCATACCTTCTGAGTCCACAGTAGATTTCGCCTTAATGTATATTCCGGCTGAAGCCGTTTATTACGAGATAGTCAACAACATTGGCAAAGAGTTTAACTTAACGGACTTCGCTATGTCAAAAAAGATTGTTCTTTCTTCTCCCAATACGATTTATTTAACCTTGAGAACCATTGAACACTGGTTTAAAGACACGCAAATTTCGCGCCAGACTCAAGAAATTTTAAAAAGATTAAGCAGAATAAGCCAGGATGCCGTAAAGCTTATGAATGATTTCAGAAAGCTGGGCTCTCATCTGAGAAACGCTGTTTCCAGTTATGACAGCTCGGAAAAACGCCTTAATTTGTTTTCGGACAAAGTGGAAAGGTTACTAAAAGCCAAAGAAACTAAAAAATTAAAACAATAATATGATTGCAGTAATTCGCACCGGAGGAAAACAATATTTGGTTTCGCCGGGAATAAAAATTAAAATTGAAAAACTTAAAGGCGATGAACCTAAAGATTCATCTTCACCTTCGCTTTCTCGAAAAGAAAGCTCGGTCAAAAAAGAGGGGAGCGAGATTGCTTTTAACGAAGTTTTGTTATTGGACTTGTCTGCGCAGGCAGGGAAAAATAAAAAAATAGAAATAGGTTTTCCTTTAGTTAAGGGAGTTAAAGTGAAGGGCAAGGTAATATCGCAAGGCAAAGATAAAAAAAAGATTGCTTTCAAATACAAATCCAAAAAACGTTACAAAGTGAAAAAAGGCCACCGCCAATCTTACACCGAAGTGGAGATAATTAAGTTTGAAACTCAATAAAAAATACAGGGATATATCCCTGTATTTTATTTTCGGTTGTTTAAAGCGGAGGAAAGAGTTTCTTCGTCAGCGTATTCAAGCTCAGCGCCTACGGGCAGACCCCGGCCAAGCCGGGTTGTTTTTATGCTTAAGGACTTTAATTTTCTTTCCAGATACAAAGCAGTGGCTTCTCCCTCAGTAGTTGGATTCAAAGCAATGATAATCTCTTTTATCTGGGAATTTTTAATTCTTTCCAAAAGCTCGTTTATTCGTATTTTTTTAAAATCTTCTTTTTTCAAAGTTGAAACCGTGCCGCCTAATATAAAATACAAGCCTTGATATTTTTTGGTTTTTTCTATGGGAATCAAATCAATTTCTTTTTCAACCACGCAAAGAGTTGTTTTGTCGCGGCGAGCGTCACGGCAAATTTCGCAAAATTTGCTGTTACCGTCTTCAGCCTCAAAAGATTTAAAGCAAGATTCGCACAGTTTTACTTTTTCCTTCAGCTTGAAAATGGAATCCATTAATTCTTCAGTGTTTTCTTTAGGCAGATTTAACAAATAAAAAACAAAACGGGCGGCCGTTCTTGGCCCGACCGTAGGAAATTTGGAAAACAGGTCAATCAATTTTTTAACAGAAGGGGAATGCATAATGTTTATTCTTCTTCCGCATAGCTTTTTTCCAGATTTCTGAAAGCAACGCGGGATTCGTCAAAATACAATTCAACGCTGCCCACGGGTCCGTTTCTGTGCTTGGCAATAATTATATCGGCTATATTTTTTCTTTCAGTGTCAAGCCTGTATTTGTCTTCGCGGTAAATAAACATAACAACGTCAGCATCCTGCTCTATAGCTCCGGTTTCTCTCAAATCGGACAATCTCGGCCTTTGAGGGGTTCTTTGTTCAACCGCCCTTGATAATTGGGAAAGCGCCAAGACAGGCACGTTTAATTCTCTGGACAAAGATTTAAGAGAACGGGAAATTTCCGTCATCTGCTGAACTATGGGAGCTTGGCTGTTTCTCGGCTCTATCAATTGCAGGTAATCAACAATAATAAGATCCAACCCTTCTTTTACCTGCAGTCTTCTGGCCATGGCTCTCATCTGCAAAATGTTGCAGATGGCCGTATCATCAATGTAAATTGGCGCTTCTGACAAAACTCCCAGAGCTTGCTGAATTTTGCTAAAGTCATTTTCATTTTCTTCGCCGGAAAGCTTGCCGGTCCTTAGTCTCCATAAATCAATCCCGGCTTGGTCGGCAATCAGCCTGTCAACCAACTGGTCTTTTGACATTTCCAGGCTGAAAATCGCCACGGATTTTTTTTCATTTATGGCAACATAATTTGCTATATTCATTGCCAAAGCCGATTTTCCCATTGAAGGCCGGGAAGCCAGAATTATTAAGTCTGATTTCTGCAGGCCGGCAAGTATATTGTCAATGTCGGTAAAGCCGGTAACCAGGCCCCTGAGTTCTCCTTTGTGCTTTGACAGCCTGTCAATTCGTTCAAAAGCTTCTCCCAGTTCGTCCTTTAACCGGATAAACTTATGGCGAAGGCTTTTCTGGGAAATAGAAAAAATCTTATTTTCCGCTTCATCCAGCAATTTTTCAGGTTTTTCAATTTCATTGTAGCCCAGAGTGGCTATATCCGTGCCGGAACCTATCAAATCTCTTAAAACTTTTTTGCCGCGAATAGTGTCGGCATAATTCATAATATGAGCGGCTGTGGGAACAGTGTTTATCAATTCGGTCAAATAGCTGTTTCCGCCAACATCTTCAAGAATTCCTTTTTCTTTAAGACGGTTAACACAGCTTAAAAGATCTATTGCTTCTCCTTTTTCAAAAAGTTCCTGGCAAACCTGATAAATATCCTGATGGGCTTTTTTGTAAAAATCGTTTTCATTAATATAATCAATCACCTTGGTAATTGAATCAGGATTGATCATAAGACAGCCCAAAAGCGCTTTTTCAGCTTCTATTGAACGGGGAGGTATTTTTTCCAAAGTTTCTTCAGCCATATAATAACCTTCTATTTAACACCTTAATTTAACACCAAGCGTTAGCGCAGGTCAAGAAGATAATTATCTTTGCCACCAAGCGTTAGCGCAGGTCAAGGAAGATTTTTTAAATTTTCTTTATTTTAGCCCCTTCTTCGGTATCTTCTATTTTATAACCCATTTTTTCAATTTCTTTCCTGATTTCATCCGCTTTTTGCCAGTTTTTTTCTTTGCGGTATTTTTCCCGTCGTTCTTTCAAACTTATAATTTTTTGGGGAACTCTTTTAATTGCAGAATAAGCTTTGCCAAAACTTAAATTATATTTTCCCGTCTTAACAAGAAGCACATAGTGATGACCGAGTTCTAATTGAAAAATTTCATCAATTTTTTTAAAAAATTCCAATATGTTTTCAGCATCTTTTTTAGCAAGTTTATTTTTATCGATTAAATAATTTATTTGTTTTATCAGCTCAAAAATTACAGCTATTGCTTTTGGTGTATTGAAATCATCTTCCATAGCTGCTTTGAAGTTCTTTTCGTATTTTTTAATTTTTATAAAACTGCCTTTTTTCTTTATGTCTTTAAGCTTGCTTATAAACTCATCTATTCTTTGCAACTCTTTTTCTGTTTGCAAAATCAATTTCTCATTGTAATCAACAGGAGAGCGGTAATGGTTTTTTATTATCAAAAATCTTAGAAGGCGGGAAGAATCGGGCGAATGTTTTTTTAAAAAATCCCTAATAGTAATGAAATTACCCAAAGACTTGGCCATTTTTTGCCTTTTGACCGTCAAAAAACCTGAATGCAGCCAATATTTAACGAAGGGCGATTTGCCTGAAATC
The DNA here is from genome assembly GCA_964557715.1 of uncultured Candidatus Saccharibacteria bacterium. Taxonomy (GTDB): domain Bacteria; phylum Patescibacteriota; class Minisyncoccia; order Minisyncoccales; family RBG-13-42-11; genus CAZLAP01. Next base: position 2,109 of record CAZLAP010000009.1, on the reverse strand, counting down.
GCTTCCATTTGGGCTATTTCAGCTTCATGATGGGGGAAAATCAAATCTCTGGCTCCTCCGTGAATCTCATATTGCCAGCCGAAATATTTTTCAGCAATGGCCGTGTCTTCAATATGCCAGCCCGGCCTGCCCAAACCCCAGGGACTTTTCCATTTTGGCTCTCCGGCTTTGCTGAATTTCCACAAGCAGAAATCTCCTTTGTTTCTTTTCTCTTTGTCTTCGTCTATCCTGGAAACAGAATCTTCTGCCTGCAAAGCGGTTCGTTTTGACAGCTTGCCGTATCCTTTGAATCTTGAAATATCGTAGTAAATGCCGTCTTTAATTTGATAAGCGAAACCTTTTTTAATGAGCCGCTTAATCTGATTTATTATTTCTTTGATATGTTCGGTGGCTCTGGCGTATTTTGTTACGCTGTTTATTTTCAGCTCTTTCATGTCTTTTAGATATTCCTTTTCAAAAAATCTGGCCAGTTTTTTCGGAGTTATTTTCTTCTCTTTGGCTCGTTTAATTATTTTATCGTCAATATCAGTGATGTTTTGCAAATAAAAAACATTATGGCCTTTTTGCCGGAGATATTTTGCTATTACGTCAAAAATAATATAAGTTCGGGCATGGCCTATATGGGAATAATCGTAAACAGTCGGCCCGCAAACGAAAAAATTCACCTTTTTTCTTGGTTTGAAAATTTCTTTTTTAGACGATAAAGTGTTGTAGATTCTTAGAGGCATATTAGATTATTTTATTATAACACAAAAACAATAATAAGGGGCACTTTGTGCTTCCTCGGAGGAAGCACAAAGTGCCCGTGAGTCGTGAGTGTTGATTTTTTGCTTTGAAATAGCTAATATAACAAAATATGTGTTTTGCCGAAGAGATTAAAACCTTTTTATTGGCTATGACGCCGATAGGAGAGCTGAGAATCGCCATACCTATGGGTTTGACCTTTTACAAGCTGGACCCCATAATCGTTTATTTTCTTTCTGTTTTGGGAAATATTTTTGCGATTTTTTTAATTCTGATGTTTTTAGGCGTTTTTTCCCGCTGGACTTCAAAAAAAATTTATTTCTTCAATCGTTTTTTTAACTGGCTTTTTTCTCAAACAAGAAAGAATCACTATAATAAGGTAAACAAATACGGGCTTTACCTTTTGCCTATTTTCGTAGCCATTCCTTTGCCGATCACCGGCGGCTGGACAGCCTCTCTCATTGCTTTTGTTTTCGGAATGCCTTTTAAAAAGGCTTTTCCTTTAATTTCTTTTGGCGTGCTGATTGCCGGAGCAGTTGTTTTGTTTCTGACTAAAACAGGAATTGCCATTGAACGGAATTTCGGCTGGCAGATATTAACAGGAATGCTGTTAATTTCCGGATTTGTCTATTGGCTCTATAAAAAAATAAACAAACAAAAGAGTAAACAAATCGCATAATAAAATTAAAATCTGTTGAAATTAGCTTATTGCCATATAAGACAGATTTAAAAAAAAGTGAAAAAAAAAGACGCAGTAATCAGCGCAATAATAGGTTTTTTCATAGGAGTTTTTTTCTTCATTATTTTAAAAAATATTGGAATAAAAATTCCTTATTCTTGGCTTTTGATAATTGTTTTTCCTTTCTTGTCTATGCTGGGTATGCTTGTTGTCAGCTTGCTCGGAAAAAAGTTTTTAATTATCCTGCAGGCCGGGAAATTCGCTTTAACAGGAGCGCTCAATACGTTTATTGACTTGGGAATCTTAAACATATTAATTTGGATTTCAGGGGCAGCTTCCGGAACTTTATTTTCAGTTTTCAAGGCAATTTCTTTTTTAGTAGCCACGATAAACAGTTATTTCTGGAACAAGCACTGGACTTTTGAAAAAGGCAAAAATGTTTTTGCCGCCAAAGAATTCTCCAAATTTTTAATAGTGACAGCAATCGGGCTTTCCATCAATGTAGGCATTGCCTCTCTTGTCGTTAATGTAATCGGCCCTCAATTTGAAATTTCAAAAGAAATATGGGCAACAGTCGGAGCTTTCACCGCCATTTTGTTCGCTTGGATTTGGAATTTTTTAAGCTCAAAATTCATTGTTTTCAAGAAATAAATTATGTCATTGGTCTTATATCGCAAACACAGACC
>CAZLAP010000008.1:0-19626 GCA_964557715.1 uncultured Candidatus Saccharibacteria bacterium | reverse complement strand
ATGATTTTAATATCTTCCTTGTCAAAGCCAAGAACTTCGGCAGCGGCCTTAAGCCTGTTTATATAGCCGAAGTGATCTGCTCCCCAGAAAAAAAATAACGTTTTGAAGCCTCGTTCAAATTTATTTTTAAGGTAGGCTATGTCCGATAAAAAGTATGTGGGCTCTCCGCTGGTTTTGATTAAAACCCTGTCTTTGTCATCGCCAAACTTAGTTGTTTTAAACCACAGCGCATTTTCTTTTTCAGACAATAAGCCTTTTTTCTTTAAAAAATCTAAAATTTTTTCGGTTTCTTTTTTTGAATATAAAAATTTTTCCGAAAACCACACATCAAACTTAATTCCCATTTTTTTAATTGCCGGCTTGATCATTTTTTTCAGTATAATTTTAGCTGCTTTCTCTCCGGATTTTTCTGCGTCTTTTTCTTTTATTTTTTTTCTCAGTTCTTCAATATATTCCCCGCGATAAACAGTTTCTGCGTCTCCCATCACAGAATGCCCCAATTTTTTTATTTGCTCCCCGATATCATTAATAAAATATTCTTTCTTAACCTTAAAGCCGGCTGCTGTTAAAACATTGGCCAGAACGTCGCCGCAAAAACCGCCTCGGCCGTTAGCCAAAGTCAAAGGGCCTGTTGGATTGGCTGAAATAAATTCAATGTTAATTTTTTGCCCTTGGCCAATGTTTAAACTTCCAAATTTATTCTTATCTTTTAAAATTTCTCCAACCTGTCTTTGCAAAAAATCATTTGAAAGAAAAAAATTAATAAAACCTTTTTTTACTTCAATTTTTTCTAATATTTCTGATTTTAAATTATCAACAATCTCTTGAGGATTTTTTTTAAGCATCATAGCCGCATTTGTGGAATAATCGCCAAAAAAGTCTTCCGCCGGCCGCTCAACCTTAACGCCAATTGACTTTTCGTAAAGGTCTTTTACTGTTTTTTCTATTAATTTTTTGATTTTTTCCCTAACCATTATTTTCAGACTATCATATTTTCTGCTAAACTTAAAGAAAGCTTAAACTTATGAAAATATTGGCTGAAAACAAAAAAGCGTATTTTGATTATAATATACTGGATAAATTTGAAGCGGGAATAGCTCTGCAAGGACAAGAAGTCAAATCAATAAAAACCAGAGGAGTAAATCTGGCCGGCTCTTATGTTGTAGTCAAAAACGAAGAATTATTCTGGGTGGGAGCGAAAATCCCTCCTTATCAGCCGAAAAACGCTCCACAAGATTACGAACCCGAACGCTTTAGAAAGCTTCTTTTAAAGAAAAAAACTATTAAAGCCCTTATCGGAAAATCAAAAGAAAAAGGATTGACTTTAATCCCCTTAAGGGTGTATACTAAAAACGCTAAAATAAAGCTTGAATTCGGAACCGGAAAAGGAAGAAAAAAAGCAGATAAAAGAGAGTTAATTAAAAAACGAGATATAAAAAGAGAAATAGAAAAAGAATTGAAATTACGGGGGTGAAGCGATTAGACGGAAATTTTCGCTGAAATAGGCAGATTGAGCGCGCCGGAATCTCATAAAACTCCCGGCGAAAAAAATAAGTGCCAACTTATTCGCAAGCCCAAAGCTTGCTCCCGCTTACGCATAAACAGTAAGCCATCTGTTCGTCTGATTCTCGATAGGATAAAACAGGTGTCAAAGAATTCGAGATAAGCAATTGTCAAGTTCCGGGCAATTGCCGAAAATAAGGAACTAAAAATGCTGAAATTTTGCCTGTTTTAAATTCAGCGTTTTGAAAGCTAAAATAGGCTATATCTGTAGAAATATTTTAGTGAAATCTCCGGACGGGAGTTCGCCCTCCCCACCTCCACTTATTAAAAAATTAATTTAATTAAAATCTATCTTTGAAAAGACCATTGGTCAATAATCAAATAAGAGCAAAAGAGGTTCGGCTGATAGATGAAAACGGCAAACAATTGGGAATTGTGCCGTTTGAGCAGGCAGCCCAGTTTGCCATAGAGCGCAAATTGGATTTAATTCAGGTAACGGAAAAAGTGAAACCACCTGTCTGCAAATTGGGAGATTACGGAAAATACCTTTATCTGGAAGAAAAAAAAGAAAAAACAGCCCATAAACACAAAGGCGGAGAATTAAAGGGAATCAGATTAACGTTCAATATTTCTTTGCATGACCTGGAAACTAAAGTTCGCCAGGCGGAAAAATTCTTAAAAAGAGAAGATAAAGTAAAAATAGATTTGCTTTTGAGGGGCAGGCAAAAATATCTTCAGGATTTCGCTAAAGAAAAAATAGAAAAATTTTTAGAAATTTTAAAAGAAATTATGCCTATAAAAGTTGAACGGGAACTGAAAAAAGAAGCAAGAAGCCTTACAATGATAATAAGCAGGGATAAAAAAGAATAAATCAAATGACAAAAACAAGAAAATCAATCGCAAAACGCTTTAAAACCAGCAAGACCGGCAAAGTTCTTAAAAGGAAAACCGGCCTTAATCATTTCCGCGCCAAAAAAAAGAGCAAAAAAATCAGGCAAAATAGAAAACAAAACAGACTTTCTAAAGGCGAAATCAAAAGAATCAAAAAAGCCAATAAAATAAATTAGAGCACACTATTATGGTTAGAGTTAAGCGTGGAAAAATCGCCCACAAAAGAAGAAAAAAGCTTTTAAAACAAGCTAAGGGTTTTAAATGGGGAAGGAAAACAAAATACAGGCAAGCCAAAGAAGCGCTTTATCATGCCTGGCAATATTCCTATCGCGACAGGAAAACGAAAAAAAGAGAGTTCAGAAAACTCTGGCAGATTAAGATCAATGCTCTTTGCCGACAACACGATATTTCTTACAGCAAATTCATTAATGCTTTGAAAAAAAACAAAATAGAGCTTGATCGAAAAATCCTTTCTCAACTTGCGCAAAACCATCCGCAAATATTTGAGAAAATAATAGAAAAAGTTAAATAAAAAAATATAGGCTTGTGCTTCCTCCGAGACCCGAGCGGTAGCGAAGGGATCAAAGAGAACTTCGTTCTCTTTTCTAACTTCATCCCGTAAACGGGATTCGTTTAAAAAAGAAGATTCATCTTCTTTGCTGAAACACAAGCCCTATTGTTGTTTTTTTCAATAATCTAAATGCTGTTAAAATATTTTAATAATTTTTCCAAAGGCTGAACATTGATAATGTCTTTTTTTTCCGCCCAGCCTCTTCTGGCTTGAGCTATACCCAATTCCATAAACTTTAAATGGGATTTTTCGTGCGAATCGCTGTTTATCGCCATCTTTACGCCTGCCTCCTTGGCTTTTTTGATATTTTTATCTCTTAAATCCAGTCTTTGAGGAAAAGCGTTTATTTCTAAAATTGCCTTGTATTGTTTTGCCGCTCTTAAAATTTTATCAAAATCAATTTGATATTCATCTCTCCTTTTCAAAATTCTGCCAGTTGGATGGGAAATGATATCAACGTTAGGATTTTTCATCGCCCTGATAATTCTCTCTGTCATTTCTGCTTTTCTCATTTTGAAACTGGAGTGAACGCCGGCTATGACATAATCCAATTTTTTTAACGCTTCATCTTTAATATCAATTGAGCCATCATTTAAGATATTTGCCTCACACCCTTTTAGTGTGCGAAATCCTGAATTGTTTCTTGAATTAAGCTTGTCTATTTCCCTGTCTCTTTGCGCCAGCCTTTTCTCGTCCAGGCCGTTCTCAATTTTTAAAAATTTCGTATGATCAGCTATGCCGATATAATCGTAGCCCATCTCTTGAGCGGCTTCGGCCAGCTCTTCAACAGAGTCTTTTCCCCCGTCCCAATTTGAATGGCAGTGCAAATCACCCCTGATATCGTTAAAACCGATTAACTTGGGTATTCTTCCTTTTAAAGCCGCTTCAATCTCTCCCTGGTTTTCTCTTAATTCCGGTTCAATCCAAATAAGACCTAAGGCTTTGTAAACGCCTGATTCGCTCCAGCCGGCAATCATTCTCTTTCCTCTGAAAAGCCCGTATTCGGAAAGCTTTAAACCCTTTTCCATGGCAATCCTTCTGGTAACAATATTGTGCTCTCTGGAACCTGTAAAATATTGAAGAGCCGAACCGTAACTTTTCTCTTTAACCACCCTTAAATCAACATTAAAACCCTGTTCCATTCTGACTGAAGACTTAGTCGGGCCTTTCATCCAAATTTTGGTTATTCCCGGCAACTTAACGAAAAAATCCATTATTTTTTCAGGATCTTTAGCTGTAATCAAAATGTCAACGTCGCCGACAGTTTCTTTCATTCTCCTGACAGAGCCGGCTGCATCAATTTGCTCAACTTCTTTTATTCTTTTCAGCTTAGCCAATATCTCTTTTATTTCGGGTAAAATTTCTCCCAAAAGAAACCTGCCTTTGCTTTTTTTTAAAAAAACAATGCCTTCCAAAATATTTTTTTCGGTTTTCTCGCCAAAGCCGGGCAAAGAGGCGATTTTGCGCTTTTTGGCCGCTTTCTCCAAATTTTCCAAGTTCTTAATGCCTAATTTTTGATAAAGGTATTTTGCTTTTTTAGGTCCGACTCCTTCAACTTTGATTATTTCTTCCAAATCAATGGGCAATTTTTTCTTAAATTCATCGTAATATTTAATTTTTCCGGTTTTCAAATATTCTTCAATCTTTTCGGCGATGCTTTTGCCCACTCCGGGAATTTTCTCAAGACCCTTCAAGCCTTTTTTTTCATAAATTTTTTGAACGTCCTTTTCCAAAGACGCTAAAATAACAGCTGCTTTCTGATAAGCATACGGCTTAAAAGCCACTTCGTCCATCTCCAAATAATCCGCTATTTCAGAAAATATTTTGGCCAGTTTTTGATTTTTAGCCATTCTTTTAAAATTGGCTTTTTGGTTTTTCGCTCGGCGGAAATTCGGGCTTAAATTGCTTTTTAGCGACAATCAATTGTCTGCGTATTAAAAACAAAAAAGAAGAAGCCGATAGACCGAAAACCCCAACCAAAAAGAAAACCGCTTTAAATCCTAAAAAGGCTGCCAGCATGCCGCCGAAAGCGGCGGAAAAAGCGGCGGCAAAGCCAACTCCGGTACTTTCAATGCTCCAGGAAAAAGCTTCCCAACCCTTATTAATATGCCTGGTAAAAATACCGGACCAGCTTGGCACAACGCAAGCCATAGCCGTTCCCCTGATTGCTTCCAATAAAAAAATGTGCCAAAGCTGACTGGAAAAAATATAGACTAAAGGAATTAAGTTCGCCAAAAACAAACCGTAGATTAAAAATTTAAAATCATCTTTTTCTCCTTTTTTCACATCAAGAAAATGAGCGATAAAAGGCTGAACAGCTGATTTAAAAAACCAATAAGTGGCGGCAATAAAACCAACCGCCACTAGACTTCCTCCATAAATTTGCTGGGTTATAAATATGGCGAAAATAGGCCCTATCAAGCCCCAGCCGGATTGAAGCAGAAAATCGGAAAAAATTAAAGTTTTAATTACTTTGTTTAAAATGGGCATTATTTTTTATTTTTTATCTTGGGATGAAATTTTTGATCCAAAATGCTCATAAATTCCAAAAGAAGAGGGTCGTCTATTAATTCTTCTATTTGCACCCACCAAGGACCAATGGCAAATTGTTTTTTCTCTTTCCAGTATTCCAAAGCCTGCAATAAATTCTCTACGCGGTCCAGCTGGCGGACAAATCTTCCTTCCAGCGTCAATCCTTTTTCATAATCATTCCACAAATTCCTCATTTCGTTCTTTAAGTTTAACGGCAAACCGGCAATCAATTTCTTGAGACTTTCATATTCCTTTTTGTATTTTTTTAAAAAAACTTTTTCTTTTTCTTTTTTTGAAAGTCTGGGCCACTTATTTAAAATTTTTTTCCATTGTTTTTTATCCTTAGGCAAAATATCATCGTAGGGAGTAGTATCTCCGGCGAAAACTTCACAAAGGTCGTGCATTAAACACATCTTAAAAATTTTATTAATATCAAGTTTTTTTCTGCAAGACAAAAGCCAAGCCATTATTGCCAGGCGAAAAGTATGAGCAGCAATTGTTTCAGGATCTTTTATCCTTCTTAATACCCATCCCCGCCGTTTCATTTTTTTCAATTTCCCGATATCAATTAAAAAATTAACAATGTCCTTCATTGGTCTTAATTTATCATAACCCGGCCAAATAAAAAAGAGGGGGAATTCCCCCTCTCTGGCAACAAAATGCCAAACTTAACTGACTCTGTATTTTATTTTTTTAATTTTATAAATTGTCTGGATAGGAGAAGAAACAACAACCGCCTCGCCGACTTTACGGCCAAGCAAAGCCTTGCCCACCGGCGATTCGTTGGAAATCTTTCCTAAAGAAGGATTTGCCTCCAAAGAGCCGATAACGGTAAATTCATCTTTCTGGCCACCCACTTCAACCAAAACAGTTGCCCCTAAGTCAACAATATTTTGCTTTTCTTTGCCGGGAGGCTTTATTAACTCAGTGTTCCTTATAACGTTTTCAAGTTCAATAATTCTTGTTTCCAGAAAATTCATATCTTCCTGAAAGGCAAGATATTCAGGGTCCAAATCTTCAGAATGTAAAATTTTGGGAGACTCTCCCTTTACTTTGGCAAATTTCAGCTCTTTAAGAGTATTAAACTCTCTTTTAATTCTTTCTAATCCTTCTTTAGTCAGATAAAAATTTTTTTCCTCCATTTTATTAAAAATCCCCTTTGATAAGGGGATTAGGGTAAAATTATTTTTTTAATATATTTAACCAATCCCCTTATCAAGTCATTTTTCCAAAAGTCAAAACAATGGCAGAATAGACCTTTTTTGCAATGGGGCAAATATTCCAGGGATTATTTTTTTGCATTTTTTTGGTTAACATTTTCTTATGCGAAGTTTTATTTTTACTTTCTTTAATTATAGACAATAAAGAAACCTTGTCAAGTGCTTTCTTGATGAAAAATTTAAAATAAATGATAATTAAACTAAAATATATGAAAATTATTACGGCAAAAAATATTGGTTTTTGTTTTGGGGTAAAAAAAGCCATATCAATTGCAGAAAAAGCTTTAAAAGAAAAAACAAAACCTGTCCAATTTTTAGGCAATTTAGTCCACAATGAAAATATTGTTGCCGAATTCTTAAAAAAAGGGGTAATTTTCAGAAAAAAAATAAGAGAAATAAAGCCCGGTATTTTAATAATTCAAGCTCACGGTTTTCCGCCTCTCCCTCGCAATTTGAATAATACAATATCAATCAAAGACGCCACTTGCCCTCTGGTTAAAAAAAATCAAATATTAACCAATTCTCTTTACAAGCAGGGCTATCGGATAATTATTGTAGGAGACCGGCGGCATTCCGAAGTTCAAGGGATTAAAGCGCGAGCTATGAACGGAACAACGATTGTAAAAAATAAAAAAGAAGCTGCAAGACTTCCTAATTTTAAAAAAGTTGCAATAGTGTCTCAAACAACGCAAGATTTAAATAATGTCAACGAAGTTTTAAAAACATTAAAAGAAAAATATAAAAAAATAAAATACTTCAACACTCTTTGCCCGGAAGTTCAAAACCGGCAAAAAGAAGCAAAATCAATCGCAAAAAAATCTGCGGCGATATTAATAATCGGCTCCAAAATTTCCGCCAACACCAAGCAATTGTATCAGATCTCAAAAAAATCAGGCAAGCCGGTTTTTTGGGTAAATTCATTAAAAGAATTAAAAAAGAAAAAAATCGGCAATCCGGCCACGCTTGGACTATTGTCAGGAACTTCAGCCGATAATTCAGAAATTAAAAAAATTGTAAAATATTTGAAAAAGAAGTAAAAAGAACAACATCTCATTGAAAAATATTTTAAAAATGTTATACAATAAACAGCTCACTAAGTTAAAACGCCAATAAGGAATAAGGAGGTATTTTAAAAATGATCCTTCCTAAAGATTGGAGAAGAAAAGCGGTCAGGTTAACCCCTGACAAACCGGCCTTTACTTTTTTTAAGGGGCTGGGCAGGGGAATCTGGATTGATGACGATTGTCCTTTAATGGGGACAATTGTCGTAGTTTTAAAAAAAAGAATTTTAAGAATTTCTTAAGAACTGTTCAAGCCAAACCCCGTTTCTTTTTGAGAAACGGGGTTATTTTATTTTTTATTTGTTTAAATTATTTTTCTTTTTTAATTAAAAAAAATTCAACAAAACTGAAGCAATGAGGAAATAAAGCGCTAAACTTAAAATATCCCTGACAATCGTAGCAAAAGGGCCTGAGCCGATGGCAGGATCTTTTTTAAGATTTTGCAGCAGCCAAGGAATTAAAACCGCGACAAGGCCTGCGCAAATTACGGTCAAAAACAAAGAAACGCCCAAAATAATCCCTACATAGAGAAGTCCGAACCAAAAATAAGAAATTAAAGCAAGCAAAAATCCCAAAATAAAAGCGATAACAAGGCTGATTTTTATTTCTTTTAAAAGATATTTTTTTACGTCTAACCGCATATCCAAAGCCAATCCTCTGATAAATAGAGTTTGCGCCTGAACGCCGACTGCGTCAGCCATATAAACAATCAAAGGAATAAAAGCAGCCAAAATAAAATGAACTTTCAAAGACCCTTCAAAAAAGGTAACTATCTGAGCGGCAAAAATCCCTCCGAAAAGCCCGAAAATCAACCAGGGAAGCCTAATTTTTACCGAAACAGGAATAGACAATTGCAGTGTTCTATTAAAGGCGTTGCCGCGCTTGGCAATTCCGGCAAAGCGCAAGATATCTTCAACATTTTCAGAATGTAAAATCTCAAGAATAACGTCTGAAGGAACAACTCCCAAAAAAACATTTTCTTTGTCCGTAACCGGAATTGCTTTAAGGTTATGCTTTAAGGCTAAAATCGCCACCCTTTCCTGGTCCGTATTGGGCCTTACTTTTACAATATCCGTTGCCATAAAATCCTTGGCTTTGGTTAATCCTTCCTTATCCTTAAAAATATCTTTTATTGAAAGAATTCCTCTTAATTTCTTCTCTTTGTCAAGAATATAAATATAATTCAAAGTTTCAAAATCATTAGACCTGTCAAAAAGCCTTTTATGAATATCTGAAATTTTCTCTTCGGCTGAAGCAATAGGAACATTGGCTGTCATTTTTCTTCCAGTTGATTCAGCCAGGTATTTATTTTTTTTATTTGAATTTTCCATAATTAAAAAAGCGTGTCTTGTTTGGATATTTTTTTTATTTGCTCTTCGCCTGAAAAAATTTTTATCTTTCCGTAAACTCCGTCATAACCCGGCTCTTTAAGCACTTCGCCTCTTCTTGCTTTTAATATTCCTTCTGCAATTTCAGGCAAAGTTAAATTTTTCAAACTCTCTTTTGTCGCCTCAAGAAGAACTTTGAATTCAGAACCAAGTTCAGCGATTAAATTTTTGTATTCCTTGACAACTTCTTTTGTCCCGGTATTGCGCGATACTGCATTGGCAATAATTTCTTCCAAGGGAATTAAGCTTTTAAAAGGGATTGCCTCTTCAGGGACAAATCCTTCTTCTTTATCGGATAATTCTTCAACCCTGTTTAAAACACCAATAGTCAAAGGTTTTCCGCAAACAGGACAAATGCCTCCGTATTTTTTGGTTTCTTTCGGAGCTATCCTCACTCCGCAGTTCCTGTGGCCGTCAAAATGATATTTTCCTTCTTCCGGAAAAAATTCAATGGTATATAAAAATTTTTGAGGATTTTTAGTTTTAATTGCCTCAACGATTGATTTATAATCAAGCTCTGTATCAAAAACATTGGCTTCCCGCCCTAATTTAGCCGGGCTATGAGCGTCTGAATTTGAAATCAAGGAAATCCTGCGGCCGTCCGGCATTCGCCAAAGCATGCCGGGATCCGCAGACAATCCTGTTTCACCGGCATAAATATATTTTGAATAATTTTCAAAACACTCTTCTATGGAATCAAACCCTGATTTTGAGCCGAAAACTGAAAACCATGGAGTCATCAGGTGCGCCGGAATCACCAAACAGTCTTCAGAGCTGTTTAGAACAATTTTTGCCAATTCCTTGGCATCCAAGCCAAGAATAGGCCTGCCGTCTGATTTTAGATTTCCAACCCAGCTCAATTGGGCATTGATCTTTTCAACTACTTCAAAAGAAGGAGCAAAAACTACGATATGAACTTTCCTAACCCGATTTTTTTTGGAATAAATACAGCTGATTTCTCCGGTCAAAACAAAACGAGTCCCTTCAGCTTGTTTTTTTATTTTAAAAATACCGGACTCTGCCGGCTCCAGCTTTTCTTTCAATAATTTGAGCCATTCGGGATGAGTAAAATCGCCCGTGCCAAGAACCTTAATTCCTTTAATTTTTGCCCATTTATCAAGATTGTCCAAATCCATATCTTTGGAAGTCGCCCGGGAATATTTGCTATGAAGATGAAAATCAGCCGCAAATTGCATAACTTAAAACACTGTCGCTTTTTTTGGATTTTTAACTTTAAAAGCTAAGAACTGCTTTTCTTTTTCTGCAATGCTTTCTTTTCAATTCTGCCCAATCCGGCCAAAATTAAAAGCGAGAAAACCGCGCCTAAAATGGCAAGAAAATAAAATTTCGCTCCGCAAGAAATGCCAACAGCGGCAGTTGCCCACAAACCGGCGGCAGTAGTCAAGCCCACAACGCCTGAAGTCTGGCGGAAAATAACTCCAGCTCCGATAAAACCAATGCCGATAGCTATTGCCTGTATAACTCTTGAAGGATCAAAAGTAATATTGGGAGCAAGACTGAAAGAATTAAACAGCTTAAAAGAAAGAATAGTGAAAATGCAGGCGCCTAAAGCCACCAAACCGTAAGTTTGAAGCCCGGCCTGCTTCCCTTTGAATTCTCTTTCCAAGCCGATCAAACTGCCCAAAATAACAGCTAAAAAAAGCTGAATTAAAATTTGGAACTCTTCGGAAAAAACCATTTTAAATTTTGTAAACCTTGTATCCCTCTCTGACTTTTTGCTCAACTTTTAATCCGACAGAATCTCCTTTTTTAGCAGACTTTATTTTTTCGTGCTCTGCTTCCATTGAACCAACCTGCTGGGTAAAGTCGGTTTCTCCGCCAACAATTCTGATGGTTTCTCCAACTTTAAGCTTGCCCGATAAATCAATCACCGCAACATTGATATTGCTGAAATAATGGGAAATTTTGCCTATTAATTTTCCTTCAATTTCTTCCGGCATAAATATTAAAAATTAAAGATTTTAATTTTTGTTTTGCGACCTTTTAAAAACTATATTCATTTTAACATATTTTAGCAAACTAAAAATCCCGTAAAGGGCGGGATTTTAAGTGAGGGGGAATAGCTTCTGACAAACTTGATTTTTTCTCAAGTCCGGCTGGACATAACCGGGCAATTGCTACAATCTCCTTTATCAAAAACCATCTGTCCTTGGGCAAAAAACCCTTACCCCTCAAGTATTAGTTTAACAAAACGATTTTTGCTGTCAAATTGTCATTGTCCACAATTTATCCACATATTTGTGTCCCCGGGCTGATTCGAACAGCCAATCTTCTCCTCCGGAGGGAGATGTTCTATCCGGTTGAACTACGGGGACGAATTTTAATCATAATTTCATTTTTCTGCTACAATATAAATATTGGCCCTAAATTTTCTTCCTCCTCGCCAAACTTCTTTCACATTAAAACCCGCCTTCTTAACTAAGTTTACAATGCTTTTTTTTGTAAAACAATGAAAATATCTTTGAACTACGATTTTTCCTTGCGAATCCTTCCAAGGGACGAAAATGTCAAAAAAATCCAATTCCGATTTTCCGGATAATTTCAAAAAAGCGTATCTTAAAAATAGCTGCCAGCCCTGTTTTCTTTTCCAAAAATCCCATACCCTAACGATTAAAAAACCGCCGGGCTTTAAAAGTCTTCTCATTTCTTTTAAATATTGCAGTTGAAATTCTTTTGAAGGAATATTATGAATAACGGAAATTGAATAAATTTTGTCAAAATGATTTTCAGGAAAAGGCGCAGCCAAAACATTAGCTGTTTGGAACTTTCCTTTCGGATATTGTTTTTTTGCAATATCAATCAATTTTTCGGAAAAATCTATCCCAAAATAATCTATTTCTTTTTTTTGAAAAATTTCAGACAATCGACCGCTAGCGCAGCCTGAATCCAAAATCCTGTCTTTGGCAACAGCGTATTTTCCAAGAAATTTTAAATCATCAGAAATAAAAGCTCTTGTTCTTGCATAATCTTTCGCAGTTTGATTATAATTTTCTCTGGTTTTCTTCAATAATTCCTTAGCGAATTTCAAATTCATGGATATATTAAAAAATATAATTTTAGATTTAATTAAATCCGGCGCTAAAACCTCGGAGGATTTAGCTTTGGCAAAGAGAAAAATAGGTAAAAAATATAAAATCTCTCAGCCAAACAACATGTCTCTATTAAAAACCTATCACGAGCTGGTTAAAAATAAAACCCTGAAGCCGGCAAAAATTATTGAAAAACTGCTTATAACCAGACCTGTTCGTTCTCTTTCCGGAATTGTTAACATATCCGTCTTAACAAAACCTTATCCTTGTCCGGGCAATTGCCTTTTTTGCCCGACCGAAAAAGGTATCCCAAAAAGCTATGTCTCGGGCGAACCAGCGGTAGAAAGAGCTAAAAAATTAAAATATAATCCTTATTTGCAAGTCAAAAAAAGAATTGAAATGCTAAAAGACGAAGGACATCCGACAGACAAAATTGAGCTGAGAATTATTGGCGGAACCTGGTCTTTTTATCCTGAAAAATACCAAAATTGGTTCGTAAAAAGATGTTTTGACGCCTGCAATAAAAAAGACAGCTTAAAATTGAAACAGGCGCAAAAAATAAATGAAAAAGCCAAACATCGTATTGTCGGATTATCTATTGAAACAAGGCCTGATTTTATTAACGAAAAAGAAATTGAAAAATTAAGAAAATTGGGCGCGACAATGGTGGAATTGGGAATTCAATCAATTTATAACGAAATTTTGAGAAAAAATTTACGCGGCCACAGCGTTAAGGAGACCGTTTTGGCAACAAAACTTCTAAAAGATGCCGGCTTCAAGATACTTTACCAAATAATGCTTAATCTGGCCGGCTCTAATTTAAAAAAAGACGAAAAAATGTTTGAAGAATTATTCTCTAATCCAGACTTTCAACCAGATTTGCTGAAAATCTATACTTGCGCGCTTTTAAAAAAAACTCCTCTTTATAAATTATGGAAGGAAAAGAAATATAAGCCTTATACTGAAAAACAATTAATAGAGCTAACTAAAAAGATAAAGCAGAAAGTCCCTTATTATGCCAGAATACAAAGAATTTCACGCGATATTCCCTCAAAATTAATAATCGCCGGACCGGCTAAAATATCAAATCTTCGTCAAATATTAATCCAGAAAATGAAAAAAGAAGGCTGGCGATGCGAATGCATAAGATGCCGGGAGATAAGAGAAAAATACAATCATAAAGAAAAAATTTTCCTTTTCAGGCAAGATTACCAATCTTCCGGCAATAAAGAGATATTTTTGAGTTTTGAAAACAAGAAAAGGACAAAGCTTTTCAGCCTGCTTCGCCTGCGAATTGTTTCCCAAAACGAAGCAATAATCAGAGAAATACACACTTATGGCGCGTTAGTTCCGATTAACAAAAAGGGGGAAGCTCCGCAACATCGCGGATTCGGCAAAAAATTAATTAAGAAAGCGGAAAAAATAGCGAAAAAAGAATTCGGTTTAAAAAAAATTAAAGTTATCTCTGGGATAGGAGTAAGAAATTACTTCAGGAATTTAGGATATAGATTAAAAAATACCTATATGGCGAAAAAAATTTAAAACTGTCTATTTTTTTACGCGGATAAAGCCGGAGCAAGGAATAATTTCAACGCCTTGTTTTTCAAGTTCATCCAAGAAAAGGTTTATGCCTAAGGAATCTGAAGAAATGTGACCGGCGATAACCACGTTTAAATTTGCGGCTTCAGCTTCCTTCTTATGTTCTTCGGAAACATGCATGCCAACCACGGTTCCGATTCCCGCTTGAGACATCTTTTCATAAAGTTTCGGCGAACCTTCGGTGTCTCCGGTGATTTCCGTCAAAGCGATTTTGCCGCAGTGATTTTCTTCTGAACCAACGAAAATTTTAGGGCCGGCTCCGATTTTCTCCGCTTCTTTGTGTTCTGGAATTTCTTTTAACAGGCCAACCAAATCTTTAATTCTCTCTGGGCCGCTGTTCTCAATTTTTTCTTTTAAAAATTTAGCGGCTAAATTGTCGCAAGGGGTATGAAGGCAAATCAAATTAAGACTGAGCAATCTGGCGGCGTCAACGGTTCTTTGATGGTTAACCTTATTCAACCCTCTATCCACCTCTTCAATCTTTTCATTCATTAATCTCTCGGCAATGTTTATCGGCACTCCGTACTGATTCAAAACATCGCACTGCAACTCCATTACCTCGTGCAAATTAGCCAATGCCTTTCCCAAGGGATGATGGGCGATTATCAAATCAATTTCGCCGATCTGTTTGGCTAAAAGAATTTCTGCCGGCTCAATGTCAACGCCCACTAAAATTCTTTTTATGTCTTTGTTCTGATTGATGTTTAAAACGCGCGAATCGGAATAAGGATTGTCCAAAGATTCTAAGTCAAAACCTTGGCGCTCTTCTTCAGATATCTTTTCAAATTTTTCTTTTTTTCTTTTTAATATTCTTTCCACGCCATTCCTGCCCCTGAAATCGGACTCTATCCCTTTACTTATTGCCAGATTGTATATTTCCTGAATTAGCATTTTGTTTTTGAAATTTTTGATAAAGCTTTTCAATCAATTTTTTTTGTTCGCTTAAATTAAAAATTTCCCGGCGGATCCGAGCTTTTTCTTGACGAATAAATTTTCTGATGCCTTTTGGCATTTTTTTTCTTTTCATAATTAAAATTGAGTAAAATCGTCATATTACTCGCCTTTTATTACTGCCAAAGGCGTTAATTTTGCCACTTTTTTAGACAAACCGGCATTATGGACTACCTCAATCACTTCATCAATGTTTTTATAAGCCAGCGGCGCCTCTTCAGCTATGCCTCTTGACGATAAACACTTAACAATAATTCCTTTTGATTTTAAGCTTTTTATAACATTTTGTCCAGAAAATTGTTTCATTGCCGCATGGCGAGACATTGCTCTGCCTGCGCCGTGGCAAGTGGTATGCCAAGCATCCTTTGATTCGTCTGTTCCTGCCAAAACATAAGAAGAAGTGCCCATGCTGCCGGGAATAAGAACAGGCTGGCCAATAGATTGATATTTTTTGGGAATTTCAGGATGGCCGGCCGGAAAAGCTCTTGTAGCTCCTTTTCTGTGAACAATCAATTTTTCCTTTTTTCCATCAATCTCATGCTCCTCAATCTTTGCAATGTTGTGAGCCACATCGTAAAGCAATTTTAAATTTGTTTTTTCTCCCAATATTTTTTTCCAAGTTTTTCTAATGTAATAAGTTATCATTTGCCTGTTCCCCCAAGCATAATTGCAGGCCGCTGACATCGCTTTGAAAAATTTCTGACCTTCGGAAGAGCCAAAAGGAACGCAAGCCAATTCTTTATCAGGCAAACTTATCCCGTATTTTTGATAAATTGGAAGAATTAATTTCAAATAATCAGTGCAGTTTTGATGGCCAAGCCCCCTGGAACCGGTATGGATAAAAACAACAATCTGGCTTTTAAGCAAGCCGAAAGCTTTTGCCGCTTTTTCATCATAAATTTCTTCAACTTTATCAAGCTCGCAGAAATGATTTCCGCTGCCCAAAGTTCCAAGTTGATTTCTGCCGCGGCTTTTTGCCTTTCTGGACAAATAAAAAGAATCAGCCTGCTCAATCCTTCCTTGGTGTTCGCAATTTTCAACATCTTCTTTTTCTCCGTATCCATTTGCTATCAAATAAGAAACTCCTTCGTCCAAAATCTTATCCACCTGTTCAAAGCTCAGTTTCATTTCTCTTCCCTGCCCCAATCCTGAAGGAATTTCTTCTTGAATAGCTGAAGCCAACTTTTCTAAGCGGTCTCTGATTTCATTTTCTTTAAAATCTGAAAGCAATAATCTGCAGCCGCAATTTTCGTCATAACCGACAAAGCCGGGAGAAATAACTCCTTCTGATAATTTTATCGCTCCCGCCCCTCCTATCGGCGGACCATAACCAGAATGAATGTCAGGCATGGCAAGAGCGTATTTTACAATGCCGGGCAAAGCAGCAGTATTGGCTAATTGAATTAAAGCTTCTTCTTCCGTTTCCCGAAGGAGGCTCTCAGAAGCGTAAATTCTAGCCGGGACCAACATGCCGGGCCGAAAAGAATCGGGAATTTCCCATAAATAATCGTTTATTTTTTTGAAGTTTCTTATATCAATCATATTTTAATAAATTCTTCCAGAACAACCTTTCTGTCATCCCAGGGAATCTTTTTTCCGCGCTTAACGCATATCCACGGCTCACAGCCCTTGCCGGTAATTATCACTATATCTCCCGGCTCGGCTGATTTTAAGGCCCTTTCAATCGCTTTTCTCCTGTCTAAAATCTTCTCTGGTTTTTCGCCCGCCCCCTCAGCCACTTGCTTGATAATAGACATCGGCTCTTCATCATAAGGATCTTCATTGGTAATTATCAATTTATCGCAATATTTTGCCGCGATTCCTCCCAAAACCCGCCTTTTCCACCTGTCTCTTCCTCCTCCGCAAGCCCCCAACAGACAAACCAATTTTGTTTTTTTCTTTTTGTTTTTTATCTTTTGCAGCGTTTGATAAACTTTCTCCAAAGCATTGGGAGTAAAAGCATAATCAACTATCACCTTAAACGGCCTTGAAATCACTTCTTCCATCCTGCCGGGAATTCTTTTAATCTTTTCTACGGCCTTTTGGCAAACAAACAAATCAATTCCTTGCGACAAACCAAAACAAACTGCCGCCAAACCGTTATAAAGATTAAAATCACCCATTAAGCTAACGCTTAAAGGGCAGTTGCCAGAATTAACATCTCCTCTCTTCAGCCCGTAAGTATATTTTTTTTCCGCCGGAAGAGCCAAAAAATATTTTGAATTTTCATCGTCAATATTGATAATATGGATTTTTTTTACCGCCTGAAAAAATTTTAATTTTGCGGCCCGGTAATTTTCAAAGCCGCCATGCCTTTCTATGTGCTCCGGAGACAAATTAGTAAAGACAGCCGCTTCAAAATCAATAAACTTGTGGCGATGCTGCAAAATGCCTTCTGAAGTAATCTCCAAAACAGCATACTGGCATCCGTAATTTACCGCTTGCCTTAAAAACTTTTGTATTTTAAAACGGCCCGGCATTGTCATTTTCAAGGTGTTCGGCCATTCTTTTTTTCCCACCTTAAACTCAATCGACGACAGAGAAGCAACTTTAAAGCCTGCTTCCTCCAAAATTCTTACCGCCATATTCACTACCGTTGTTTTGCCGTTTGTTCCGGTTACCCCGACCACTTTCAGCCTTTTTGAAGGATTTCCGTAGATTATTGAGCCTAAAAAAGCAAGACAAAAATGATAAAAATTAAACAAAAAATGAGGCGCAATTCTTTTTAATAAAGATATTATTGCCATATATTCTTATTTTAGCCCAAACTCAATTTTGTTTCAAAACTGATGCTTGATTTTTAAAATAGAAAATGGTAAAAATCAAACATATGCCGATAATCAAATCAGCGAAAAAGGCTCTTCGCCGAAGCAAGAAAAGAAGAGCCGACAATATCCAAAAAAGGAAAAAATTAAAAGGGCTCTTAAAAGAGGTTTCACGTCTTGTTTCTGAAAAAAAGATAAACGAAGCAAAAAAAATACTGCCGGAAATTTACAAGGCTTTAGACAAGGCGGCCAAAACAAATCTAATCAAAAAAAATACCGCCAAGAGAAAAAAATCAAGAATAGCCAAATCAATCTCCGGCAATTAACAAATCCAAGGCTGATTCCGCGCTCATTTGCCCCGTTTTAATATTTAAGTCTGATTGAAAAATCTTAGAATAAATTCTTTTTAATTCCTGAAATGTAAATTTAGCCGCTTGCTGGCAGCTTTTTCTAACAACAAAAGGATGAAGTCCGGTTATCTTCGGAATAGCGTACTGCGCTTCATTCTTTTCAATAAGGTCTTTTACCATTAAGAGATTCCTGAATTGGAAATTAATCATTGAAAGGAGATAAAGCGGATTATCGCCTTTTTCCAAATGCCGGCGAACAAGCAATAAAGCTTGTTTTTTGTTTTTTTGGGCCAAAGCGTCAATCGTCTTAAAAATACCCGCCTCATTCGCCGGTTTGACTAAAATATTTATATCTTTTTCTTCAATAATTTTTCCTTTTTTAAAATCCGCTAATTTTTTGGCTTCGCTGAAAAAGCGCCAAGAATCGTTCCCAACAAAATCAATCAATTTCTCCAAGGCTTCCGGCTTAATCTCCGCTTTTAATTTGACGAATTCCCGCTTAAGCCAGCTTTTCAGCTTTTCTCCGGCCAAAAACTGAAAATGTTGAATTTTCGCTTTGCTTCTTAAGAATTTTAAAAGTTTATCCCTGTTTGGCACTTCACCTTTTTGGCAAAAAACAACAATCTCTTCGCTACTGACGAATTTTTTGGCATTTTTCAGAAATTTTTCTTTAAATTCCTGGTCGTTAAAAACTTCCGATAAAAATATCATTTTTTTCTCGCCGAACATTGATATTTGCTGTATTGCATTGCAAAAATCTTCCCACATTGAACGTTCCGGATTCTCTTGCTCAAGCCAAATAAAACTCAATCCGCTTTTCCGGGTTTTTTTATATTGTTCAATAATCTCCTTTAGCTTCCGCTGGAGCCTATACGCATCTTGGCCATAAAGGACAATAAACATAATCAAGAAAAACTTTGGCATTTGGGGCAAAAATGCGCGCTTCTGCCGTTAATTTTTATCTTTTTAATCTTTTCTCCGCAGGAAGAACATTTTTCTTTTTGATAAATCTTGTGCCGTTTTAAATATTCTCCTTTTCGGCCGTAAGCGTCAAGATAATGGTCAACTGACGATCCGCGAAGTTCAATGGCTTTTTTAAGAATTTTTTTAATATTTTGAAAAATAATCTTTGTTTCTTTCTCGTCCAATGTTTTAACAAGCCTTAAAGGGTGTATTTTTGAAGCGAATAAAATTTCGTCAGAATAAATATTGCCTATGCCGGCAATAAACTTTTGGTCCATAAGCAAAGGCTTTATTTTCGCATTCGGCCTCTTGTCCAGAGCATTTTTAAAAATTTTTAATCCAACAGCCAAAGCTTCAGGACCAAATCCTTTCTCTATTTCATCGGTATTTTTAACGATTTTGTACCAGCCGAATTTGCGAACATCGTTAAAAATCAATCGCGAACCGTCGTCAAAATTAAAAACCTTGCGAGTATGTTTCGAAGGTTTTCCGTTAAAAATCAACTGGCCGGTCATTTTTAAATGAAAAGCCAAGGTTGAGCCGTTGTCAAAATCAATCATCAAAATTTTTCCTCTTCTTCTCAAACAAACAATTCGCCGGCCGTTTATTTTTTTGCCAATAACTTTCCCGGCCAATTGCAGCCTTATTGTTTCCACTTCCGGAAGTTCCGGCATATTCGCGCTTTACTCAAGAATCTTTTTAACTTTTTCAATAATTTCTCCCGGCGTAAAGTGAGCTTTGATTAAATAATCCGCGGCTCCCAGTTTCAATCCTCTTTCTAT
>CAZLAP010000007.1:0-2581 GCA_964557715.1 uncultured Candidatus Saccharibacteria bacterium | reverse complement strand
ATACTCAGGTAACAAATCCAAAACTTAAAAACATTAAAAGTCCTTTATGACAAACAAATTGTAAGCTCTTCGGATGATTTACAAAACCGGCACAAAAATTTTTGTAGAATTCTAGCGAAGGCGACTAATTCAATTTGGTGGACCCAGAGAGAATCGAACTCTCACTCTCCTCATTGCAAATGAGATGTTTTACCATTAAACTATGGGCCCTTATTATTCCCATCTTATCAGCCATTCGTGATAGGGATCGCCCTTATGCATGCATTTGGTTTCTTTTATTGTAATGTTACTGTTTTGGATGACTAATTGGCTTGTTGCCAGAAAATAACCAGTCAAATGAATACATAAAAGCGGATGAGTTTTATATCCTTTCAGGCGAATTATTGAATATTTTTTTTCTTTGTTGAATTCAACTTTTTCCAATTTGCCAAAATCAAAATGCCTTTCCCAGTACTTGGAAGCATTTTCATAAACTGCTTCAATTGAAATAAAGTATTTTGTCAATATTTTAACAAAGAAAGAAAATCTTGCCGCAGATTTTCCCATATCAAAAATATCAGCTTCTTCCCAGTTGAAAATTTTATAAGCAGTAAGAACTATTAAACAGCCAATTGCCACTGGATACCATTCCAATGGTTTAATTTCACCAAAACTAAAAGAATAACCCAACTCTTTTATTTTTTCTTCAACAGCTTTCAATCCTTCCTTCCCCTTCCTGTGCATAATATAATCTTTATGCGTAAGAAGAGTAGCGCCTCTGACATTTCCTTTTATTTCCGTTAATTCATTCGCTATTTCTTTTAAAGTTTTCTGATTGCTTGTCATTTCATTAAGCTTGGCTAATTTTTATGTTCTACATTTTTATTTATTGTTCTATTTTATTCTGGTGGGCACAGTAGGAATCGAACCTACCACCTCTTCTTTATCAGAGAAGCGTTCTACCACTGAACTATGTGCCCAATTATCTAAATTTTAACAAAATAAAACAAAAAAACAAGGTAAAAACCTTGTTTTTTTGCAATCCTGTTGATTAATTCTATTCCAATTCTTTTTCAATGTCCCTGATTTCTTTAACTATAAATTTTTCTGAAGTGCCCAAAGCGTTCTGAAGTTTATCGTGAATTTCCTTTTCTTTTTTGGTCAAACCGAGTTTTTTGTTAAGTTCAGCTGAGTTTCATAGTGATTTTTTAATTGCTGCCGCCAAGGCAAATTGGTCAAAGTAAGGCACAATTTTTTCCAGCGAACTTTTATAAAGTTTTCCTCCATAGATAGCGTCGCAAAAAATTTCTCTGGCTCTGGCAATTTCCTGCCGTCTGCCGCGCCAGCGCGGATCTTCCAGCGTTAAATCAAAGAGCTCAAGAGCCAGCTCCACCGCGGCCCAAAAACGAGCTTCGTCTTTTTTTTCTTTTGCGCCCAATGTCCGCCAAACCTCGCTGCCGATATTCCCCATTTGCTCAGCGAGCGAAAGCGTAAACCATTTTCCCGCCGCCAAATTTTTATGTTTGAAAGTCGGCTCCATTGAAATTATTCAACAACTAATTTTTTGATTATTTGTTTTATTTTTTCTTTCACTGCCGCATCTTCAATGTCTCGCGAACGGTTGCCGAAAGACGGCTTCAAATTAATCATTGAATCAAATTCAATCATTTCATCCGCCGGCTTTTTAGGATAAATGTTGACGCCCCAAATATGCTCCCGCTTTGAACCTTCCTTTTCCATAAGCAAAACTTCCTCATCGGCATGAAGCTCCCCGCCAACCGCGGCAATCTCTTTTTTAATATCAACCGCCGTCTTGACTACATCGCCAAATTCCTCACCTGCTATTTTTAAAAGTTCTGGTTTTTTAATGGGGTTTTTTATAATTTTAATCATCAATACAAATCATAACATAAATAAGAATAAAATGAAAAATAAAAAATGCGCTTGCGTGCATTTTTTTGTTATCAGCTATCAGTTATTTTAAGTTGTTCCGAACCTGATAATCGCGATTTAACGGCTCCGCGATCAAAGCCTTAAAGTCAGTTTGAGAATTCTCGCAAACCAACTTTAGCCGACACTTGTTTCTAATTTTAAAAAAAATTAGAAAAGTAGTGATCCACCGACAGGTTCCCCTACCGGTGCCTTGTTACGACTTCACCTTTATCACTGATCTTACCTTAGGGCCTCTTAAGAGGCACTTCGGGTACTACCAGCTCTCCTGGTGTGACGGGCGGTGAGTACAAGATTCAAGAACGTATTCATCGCGCCGTGGCTGATGCGCGATTACTAGCGATTCCGACTTCATGAGGTCGAATTGCAGACCTCAATCCGAACTGAGAGGCCGTTTGGTGGGATTAGCTCCAGCTTGCGCTTTTGCAGCCCATTGTCGGCCCCATTGTACCACGTGTGCAGCCCAGGACGTCAAAGGGCCACGCTGACTTGGCGTCATCCCCACCTTCCTCCTGGTTGTCCCAGGCAGTTTCGTTTGACAAATAAAACAAACGATAAGGGTTGCGCTCGTTACCGCACTTAAGCGTACGCTTCAGAGTACGAGCTGACGACGGCCATGCAGCACCTGAACTAGTGTCCTTGTGGGTAGATC
>CAZLAP010000006.1:0-3089 GCA_964557715.1 uncultured Candidatus Saccharibacteria bacterium | reverse complement strand
CCTTAGATGAAGGTCTGGGCTGTTTCCCTTTTGACCATGGAGCTTAGCCCCCACAGTCTGACTGGCACTATTTTTTTTCAGCATTCGGAGTTTGGTAGGAGTACCTAGCAAAAAGCCACAGTATTCCTTCCAGTGCTCTACCTCTGAAAAAATTGAGGTGCCGCTAGCCCTAAAGCTATTTCGGGGAGAACCAGCTATTACCAAGCTCGTTTAGCTTTTCACTTCTTACCACAGCTCATCCCAGAGAATTGAACGACTCACGGGTTCGGGCCTCCTCAGTCATTTCTGACTGACTCACCCTGGCCATGGCAAGCTCGCTTGGCTTCGGGTCTTTTGCATTCTCTAAACGGGCTGTTAACCCTTGCTTTCACTATGCCTACGCGGCAGAACCGCTTAGACAAAGAAAATACAAAAACTCGTTGGCTCGTTCTGCAAAAAGCACGCCATCACCATCCTACGCTCTTTACTTCGTAAAGAACTACGAACTTGGCAAGCCTATTACAGGCCTGCTGTTCCGAATCTCCTTGCGGAGCAAGGAGCGTAGGACGGCTCTGACTCTTTGTAAGCTGGATGGTTTCAGGTTCTATTTCACCGGGATCACCTCCCTACTTTTCACCTTTCCCTCACGGTACTGGTTCACTATCGGTAGGATTGAGTATTTAGCCTTAGCCGGTTAGTACGGCTTGCTTCCCTCAAGGCTTTCATTTCTCGAGGTACTCAAGAAAAATAACAAGGAGCACGAAAGAATTTTCAAATACAGGGCTTTTACCTTCTTTGGCTCTTCTTTCCAGAAAGATTCTTCTAACCAACCTTCGCCTAAATGTTCTCCCTCAGAAGTATTCCGATTTAAAAAATCGGAATGCCCCCGACGTTATCTTCTTACGACCCCCAGCCACACCTCGCTATGCTCGGGTGAAATTTTCAATTTTTAATTTTAAATTAAAAAACAATTTTAGAATTCAAATGTTTTGAAATTAAAACACTAAAAAATTGTTTAGAAATTAGAAATTTATCATTTGAAATTCCATACCGAACGCAGTGAGGTATGGCTAGGTTTAGGCTCTTCCCTTTTCGCTCGCCGCTACTAAGGGAATAAAAATTATTTTTCTTTTCCTCTGGGTACTGAGATGTTTCACTTCCCCAGGTTCGCTGCGCCGCAAAGCGACGCCAACGCTGGTTTGCAGCGTTAGGTTTCCCCATTCGGAAATCCCCGGATCAAAGGTTGCTAGCCACCTCCCCGAGGCTTATCGCAGACACGCCACGTCCTTCATCGCCTCAATCCTCCAAGGCATCCACCATCAGCCTATAAAATTTTATTGCCCAATTGAACTGGAAATTCCAACTCAACTGAGCCAGCAATTAATAACCACATTTTTACGGGAATAAAAATATGTTTTTACTACGGTTTTCAATATTTTCCTCGGCGAAAAAAAATAAATTTTTTTCACCTTCGCCGCGTTTTCAACGCGACTCGGTTATCAATGAACTTTCCCATATCTCCTTCTCTTCGTTCGGACGTTCAATAAATCTTCAATTCATTTCACACCTCGGCTGTTAATAAATTTTTAATTCATTGTCAGCCTTCGGTAATTAAAAATCGTCTGGCTGGAAGCGAGACGATTTCCAAGACATTAAAAAATGCCCAGAATTGTTAACCGCTTCCTTTATTCAAAATTATCCTTAATCTTCTCATAGTTTCAGTTTAACAAAATAAAAGAATGTGTCAACCCCCCACTTTTGGTGGGGGGTTGAGTTTGATTATATTAATCTTATCCTTTTAGCTTTTTTCTTAAATCGTGCAGAATTTCAGCAGCCACCTCTTTTCCTCCCAAGCCGAAAGCGATTCCTAAAGAAATAACCAGCATTGCCACCAAGCCTGTAAACAAGACTTCCATAAATGGCCTGGCAATTCCCAATTGGTGCAAAATAGCCAAAAGGGCAAAAATCCAGATTGACCATTTTACTATCGCACTGACCACTTGGCCATAACCGACTTTAATGCTTTCCACGGTCGCTCTAACTATTTTCTCAACAATATCAACTACGATTACTGTTACCACAAAAATCAAGACAGCAACAATAACGTTAGGAAGATAAGCTAAAACATTCTTTAGGAAATCGGCAAATTCGATTAATCCTAAAATTTCCACTGCTGCCAAGAGAAAAACAATAACTAAGATCCATTTGACAATAGCGCCAATAAAACCAGCTACGTCAACTTTAATCTCAGCTTTCTCTAAAGCTCTTTCCCAGCCAGCCTTGCTAAAAACTTGATTGAATTTTAGCTTTTTCAAAATTTCAGCAACGATTTTTCCCACTCCCAAAGCAATAAACCAACCAATAACAAAAATAACTATTGCGCCAATCAAAAGAGGAATAAAATTCAGAAATCCATACCAAAGATTCTGAAGAGCTTGAATAGTAGCATCGGCCCAACTTAATACCATAGTTTTAATAACTAAGAGAATATTATTCTCCTTTTAACTTCTACTAATAGAAGTTTAGTTGAACATTTAAAAACTTAATTTCGACCTTTGCTAAGATTATTATATTATACAAGCCTCAGCAAAACGTAAAAGCCCTGCCCTGTGGAAAACTTTTGCTGGTTTTCTTGCAAAAAAGAGGCCGTTTCCAAGAAGGACGCGCCTCTCTGCTTTTATTATTTCTCGGAAAAAAGAGAAAGAGAATAGACAATCTGATTTTCTTCGTCCGTCCATTCCCCTATTCCAAGATATTCTGCGCCAGCCGGTAAAAAGCAATGGCGAGCTCTTTTGCCTGCCTGAAAGAAACAGCTTCAATCTTGACAACTGTTTCTTTTTTTCCAAACTTGTCTTCTTTTATCAAAGGATACTTTTTCATTATCAATCATTATGATAAGCCTTCATCAATTCTATAAATTTGATTTTTTCCGTTTTGAAAAATGAAATTCACTCCTAACCTCCCTTTCATTTTTCAAAAAACTTTTTCTAATGGTACAATTTTATATTTTAAATGGTTCTAAATTTCCTTTTATCTTTTTTACAAATAATTCTTGTTATATCTCTTCCGGCTTGAAAAGCTGTAGATACTCCTCCTCCGAGCGTGGTCCA
>CAZLAP010000005.1:0-12856 GCA_964557715.1 uncultured Candidatus Saccharibacteria bacterium | reverse complement strand
GGATAAATTGTATTCTTTTTTTAAACGCTCCCTTTTCGGCTGGGGTAATTCAGGAACTTCAGCTCTGATTTTGTCTATTTCTTTTTTGCTGAAATGCAAAGGAGGCAAATCCGGTTCGGGAAAATACCGATAATCATGCGCTTCTTCTTTTTTCCTTTGACTGACTGTTATCTCTTTTTCATCCAGCCAGCCGCGAGTTTCCTGAACGATTTTTTCTCCCCTGTTCAGAATCTCTGCTTGTCTTTTAACTTCGTAATCAACAGCTCTTTCCACTGAACGAAAAGAGTTGAGGTTTTTAATTTCCACTTTAGTGCCTAATTTTTCTTTGCCAGCCGGCTGATTTTTGCTCAAAGAAACATTCACCTCCACCCTCATCTCCCCTTTTTCCATATCAGCATCGGAAACATCAAGATAATGCATAAGTAAATGAAATTCCTGGGCGAATTTTCTGGCTTCCTTGGCAGAATTAATATCCGGCTCTGTAGCCAAATCCATTAAAGGAACCCCTGCTCTATTAAAGTCAACCAAAGAATAACCAGCATCTGGAGGATGTATCAATTTGCCGGTATCTTCTTCAAGATGAATTTCTCTTATTTTGATTTTTCTGCCGTCTATTTCCAAAAAGCCGTTAAGGCAAAAAGGATAATATAATTGGGAAACCTGATAGCCTTTGGGCAAATCGGGATAAAAATAATTTTTTCTGTCAAACTTGGAATGTTCGGAAATTCGGCAATTCAAAGCCAAGCCCGTTTTTATCACTTTTTTTACCGCTTCCTGATTAATTGCCGGCAGCGTGCCGGGATGCCCCAAACAAACGGGACAAACGTTAAAATTGGGCTGTATTTCTTCCGGATTATTCAAACAAGAACAAAACATTTTTGTTTTGGTATTCAATTCAACGTGAATCTCCAGACCGATTGTTATTTTATAATTTTTCATTTTATCTTATTCAACTATTCTGCCGTCTTTTGTTTTTTTATTTTCCTTTCCGATAGCTTCGTCAACTATTTCCACGCCGGAACTCGTCCCGATGATATCCGCCCCTACCTCAATCATTTTTTTAGCATCTGACAAATTTCTTATGGCGCCGGAAGCCTTGACCAAAATACCTCCTGAAAATTCTTTCATTATCTTAATATGCTTGGCTTTTTCTTCCAACTCTAAATTATCCAAAGGATCTTTCAGAGTGGCTGTTTTTACGCAGATAGCTCCCGCTTCTTTGACTATTTCCGAAGCTTTCTTAATTTCTTCATCAGCCAAATAGCCCGAACCGATAATTATTTTTGTCGGCAAAATCAGGCAAATTTCCTTAAGATCGTTTAAAACTTCATCGTATTTTCCGTTTTTAAAATCGTCTATCTTCATTACCACGTCAATTTCGTCAGAACCGTCTTCTTTTGCTTTTTCAGCCATTTCAACTCTTTTTTCGTGAGAACTGGCGCCAGTCGGCTCATCAATCAAAGTAGTCACTTTTATTTCCGTATCTCTAAGAAATTCTTTAGACAATTTTGTATGCTCCGGAAAAACGCAAAATCCGCGAAAATTATATTTTTTTGTTTCTTCTGCGATTTTTTTTATTTCTTGATTAGTCGCTCTCTTTTTAAGGAACGTTTCATCTATTATTCTAGCGATATCTTTATCGCTTGCTTGAGTTATTTTTTCCATATTTTTTTGCCGCTAAATAAGTATTTTTTAATAACAAGGCGACTGTTAAGGGCCCTATCCCTCCGGGAGTAGGCGTTAAAAATGAAACTTTTTCTTTTAGATTTTCTTTTTCTACGTCGGGCGGAAAGCCGGCATCAATCAGAATAATTCCTTTTTTAATAATTTTCCACTCGTCGGCAAGCAGGCCGGGAACTCCGCAGGCTGTAATTATCGCGTCAGCTGACTTTATTTTTGATTTTATTTTCGGAGTTAATCTTTTTCTTCTTAAAAAATAATTTGTTTTTATTCCTCTTTCAGCCAAAAAGGAACTTAATGTTTTGCCGAATATCTCTGAATTAACCAAAGCTAAAACCTTTTTATTTTTAAATGATTTTGCCGCGCTTTTCAAAGCGAAAAAAATCGCTGAAGGCAAAACCGGTAAAAAATCGCTATTTTTAAGAAAACCGTCAACGTCTTTCAAAGGGCTGATTGTTTTAACGATTCTATCCTGATTGAATTTTTTGGGCAGCGGCAGCTGAACAATAATCCCACTGATTAACTCGTCCTCATTCAGCTCTTTTATCTTTTGAATAATGTCTTTTTCTTTGGCTTTTTCGTTAAATTTATAGACCTTCAATTTTATTCCTATCCTTTCGCCTGCCTCCCTCTTTAATCTTACGTACAATTCAGAGGCCTTGTTTTCTCCGATTAAAATTGCCGCCAGAACGGGCTTAATTTTCAGTTCTTTTATCTTTTTTTTAAAATCCGATAAAATCTTTTTAGCTTTTTTTTCACCATTGAAAATCAGCATAAATCGGAAATTTTAAAGCTAATTCAAGCACTCTTTTTTCAATTTGTCTTTTGATTTTTTGACTGTTAATATTTTTCATTAAAACGGCAATTAATTGCGCCATTTCCCTTGATTCTTTCTCCTTGAACCCTCTGCTGGTTACAGCCGGAGTTCCCAGCCTGATGCCTGAAGGGCTATAAGGAGGTTTTTTATCAAAAGGAATGGGATTGCGGTTAACAAAAATCCCAATTTTGCCTAATTCGTCTTCAATTTTTTTAGAGCTGCATTTAAAATGAGAAACGTCTAAAACCATCAAGTGGTTGTCAGTGCCTCCTGAAATCACTCTTATCCCCTGCTTTTGAAATTCGTCAGCCATAACTTGAGCATTTAAAACAACCTGTTTTTGATATTTTTTAAAACCGGGCTTCATAGCTTCCAGAAAACAAACTGCCTTGGCGGCAATCACGTGTTCCAAAGGCCCTCCCTGAATTCCCGGAAAAACGGCCTTGTCTATTTTTTCCGCTAAATTCAACTTGGACAATACCAAGCCGCCGCGCGGCCCTCTCAAGGTTTTATGAGTGGTAGTGGTAACTACATCGCACCAAGGAAAAGGATGAGGATGAAGGCCGGCAACAACCAAGCCCGCTATATGGGCAATGTCAGCCATTAAATAAGCTTTGATTTTATCGGCAATCATCCTGAAAGCTTTGAAATTAAGCTTCCTTGAATAAGAAGTAGTGCTGACAATAATTAATTTTGGCTTAAATTTCAAAGCTGTTTTTTCAACATTTTTAAAATCAATCATTTCAGTTTCAGGCTCAACTCCGTAATAAGCGAATTTATACAATTTTCCGGAGAAATTAACAGGCGATCCGTGCGTCAAATGGCCGCCTGACGGCAAATCAATGCCCAAAACTCTGTCTCCGTAATTCAATAAAGCAAGATAAACAGCTGCGTTTGCCTGCGAGCCTGAATGCGGCTGGACATTGGCATATTCCGCTTTAAACAGTTTTTTCGCCCGGTCAATAGCCGTTTGTTCAATTCGGTCAATAAACTCGTTCCCACCGTAATATCTTCTGCCCGGATAACCTTCCGAATATTTATTACTCAAAGGAGTACCCATAACAGACAAAACTGCCTGGCTGGCGTAATTTTCCGAAGGGATTAGAGAAAAGCCTTTTTTCTGCCGTTGGATTTCTTTCTTAACCAATTCGTAAATTTTAGAATCAACGGACAACGGTTTTGTCTGCTTCATAATATCTTATTTTAGTAAAAATTGATTGATTTTACAAACAAAAACCCGTTTGAACAATTGCGGGGTTATGGCTTGCGATTTTTTACACTTGTTTTTCTTTTTTCTTGGCCGCCACCCTGCCGCCTTGCCATTGTCCGCGATACAGATTAGCTTTGCCCTTGACTTCATGAAACATAGCATAAACCACTCTTGCCCCTAATTCAATTTCTACGGGGCAAGGCCCGAGATTTTTAATACCGAAAATCAGCTCCCCTTTGTAACCCGGAGAAACATTGGCTGTAAAAATCATCATACCCGAGCGGTGAATAGTTGAGCGCTGCCTGAATAAAATCATAATATTTTCAGGCGTATTGACTCTTTCAATGGTTTTTATTAAATAATATTTCCCCGGTTTGAAAACAAAGATTTTTTTTCTTTTAGAGTCGTATCTTGCCGCCAATTTGGCTTTTGGCGTTTTTCTTTCTTCTATTCCTAAAAAACCTTTGCCGGAAATTGAATAAATTTCACCCAACCTTAAATCAAAACCGGCCCCTTCGGGATTCCTCAATTCTCTTTCTGAAAGATTTTCCACCAGCTTTTTCTCCTTAACCAATTTTAAAAGCTCTTTTACGCCTAAAATCATTTGCCTAAATTTTTAAGATTTTTTTCAAATTGTTTTTTCAGTTCTTCTTTCATTTCTCTATGGAATTTAGAGTCGTAATCTTTAACAATTTTTGATATCGCAAAGCAACTTTTTTCTTCCGGACAAAAACCCAATGTTTGGCATTTTGGAACCAATAAATCACCCAGCCAGCCATAACCTTTTTGAGATAATGTTTTTTTAATCAGGGCGGCTTCTTTCAAAGTGTTTCTTCTCATCTCTTCATCCGCAGTGGCACATAATCTTAAAGGATAATAACCAATCAAGAAATTATATAAATCGTACTCCTGTAAAATATCTGTCTTTATTCCTCTGGGAATTAAGAATACTGCGTCTTTCGGCTTTATTTTCAAGCTAATCAGCTTCTGATAGCCGTCAAACGATTCCAAGGCGGATAAAAGATAATTGTTTAAAAGATCCTTTTCGCTTTTGATTGAAGGCGGCAAGGAAAAAACTTTTTCAATTTCATCTATTTCTTTTTGTTTGATTTTTCCGTTTTTTATTTTAAGTTCAAATTTTTTGAAAACTTTGGCTGTCCGATCAATACAATAAAAAATTGACTCAACATCTTGAAGACAAGTGCGATGCCTTTTTTTTTCCGTCCAGATTCCCAAAGGGACCGCGGATAAAACTTTAAGGCGCAAAGCGGAATTATAATCCCGAACAATTTCTTGGTATAAAAACGACAAAATTTTCCAGTTTTTTTTAATTTGCCGGAGAGAAGAAGAAAATTGCTTCTGTTTTTTCTTTAACTGAATTATTTTTTCTTTCAAGCCTTTTGTTATCAGGGTTTCAATTGAAATTATTTTCCTGCCGTCAACTATTTTTTCCTTTGCCTTCAATTCCCTGACAATATTCAGTTTATCGGGATTTTTAAAAATATTCGGGAAAGGATAAACATTTCTTGGCGCAGCTGCCCTGGTAGCCAAAAGCAAGTCAATCCCCATTTTTTCGGCTTGTTTTTCAACTTCTTGAATAAAAAAACCAATCTCTTCGGGCATCCATGCTTTTTCAGCTTCATATTCCCTCTTTACGGCAATAAAGGATTCAACAGGCAGCTGAATTATGCCGGTGCCGTATATCCCCTGCTGCAGAATTTTGCGAGCTTCGTCCTTGCTTATTCCTTTTGACAAAAAATGGTTATGCGCATCAATATTTCTCTTTGAACGCTGATAATAAATCTCCCTGGCTTTTTTATTATTGTAAATTTCCCGAGGAAAAACTATGTCTTTTTCGTTTGTTTCGGTGCGCCTGCCTGAAGAAACTAAAGATGAAGAAAAATAAAAACCGGTTAAAGCCCAATCCAAAAACTTGCTGCCTTCATAGGTAAGGCAGAACGAAGGCGTGGTCGCGATTGAAGCATGACCGCGCAAAGACGATTTTTGCAAAATCAATTTTATCTTTTCACCGACTTTTCCGCCTTTTTTTTCAATATCTTTAAAAATCTTTTTAATTGACTTGCCTTTAAATGTTAAAAGCGCTGATAAAGCGGCTATTTCTTGAGGATTTAAAACTCCTGTCTTATCTTTTAAAACAGGAGTAATCCCCAAAAATTTTATCTTTAAATCAGAAGTTAATAATTTCATTGACTTTTATTTAAATCCTTATTCGCAGGCTCTTGGTCTATTTTGCTGGCAGTGGCGTCTTTTTGATGCGCATATTTATGGTCTTTTTGCTTTAAATACGGAATCTCTGCCGGAGTGGAAAGAGTTTCAAACGTCATAGCGCAAATTCTCATACCGACATAAAGAATAATCGGCATAATGCCCATATTGCCCAATTCCATAACTGCTTTGCCGTCCCAGCCCGGATCAAATCTGGCAGCGGTTGAATGAACCACCAATCCCAGTCTTCCTAACGAACTCCTGCCGTCTAACCTTCCCATTACGTTATCCGGCAAAATAATATTTTCTTTCGTTATGGCAATAACAAACTCTTTAGGCTGAAGGATAAAAGGACTTCCCTCTTCTAAAGTAACTCCTTCCATTACTCCATCAAAGTCAGTTTTTCTTTTTAGGTCCAAATAAGGATATTGAGTGGGCTTGAAGGTTTTAAAGGTATCGCCCAAATGCAAATCCAAAGAGCAGGGACCCAATTGCTCGCTAAAATCAGGCTCGGGAACAATTACAATTTTTCTTTCTTTTATGTATTTTTTTATGTCTTTATCCGATAAAATCATAAACCAAGCTTTTGCGCAGCGAAAGCGCAGGTGGAAATGAAGCTTTAGCTTCATTGACCGTTAACCAAGCTTTTGCGCAGCTTTATATTATCTCAATTCCCATATTCTTGGCAGTGCCTTCCACTATTTTTATTGCGCTTTCCGTATTGTCGGTATTAAAATCAGGCATTTTCTTTTGAGCTATTTCTTTCAATTGGCTTCTGGTGATTTTAGCTATCTTTTTTTTATTCGGCTCTCCGGAACCTTTTTCAATGCCGGCCATTTTTTTCAGCAATTCAGAAACAGGCGGCTGTTTCAAAACGAAATCATAAGTCCTGTCTTCGTAAACTTTAATCTCAACGGGAATTTTAAAGCCTTGATTGTCTTTAGTAGCGTCGTTAAACTTCTGGCAAAACTCGGAGATGTTCAAGCCATGCTGAGCTAAAGCCGGACCTACGGGCGGAGCCGGAGTAGCCTGTCCTGCCTGAATCTGCAATTTTACCATAGCTTTGATTTTTTTTGCCATAAATTATTATATTTTTTTAATCTGAAGAGAGTCAAGCTCTACCGGAGTGTCTCTGCCGAACATATTAACCAGCACTTTTACCTTTCCTCTCTCCTGGTCAATTTCGGAAACCTTTCCGTCAAAATCTTTAAAAGGGCCGTCAATAATTTTTACCAAATCCCCTGTTTTCACGCCTACTTTATATTGAGGCTCTTCGTCAGCCATTCGTTTTTTTAAACTTTCAATTTCTTCCGTTGAAACCGGAACAGGAGTCGTCCCGGCGCCTACAAAACCCGTAACATTGGGAGTGTTTCTAACCACATACCAGCTATCGTCGGTAACAATCATTTCCACTAAGACGTAGCCGGGATAAATTTTCTCCTCAACAGTCTTTCTTTTGCTGTTTTTAATTTTAATCTTTTTTTCTTTGGGAACAATAACGTTAAAAATCTTATCTTCCATACCTAAAGATTCAACCCTCTGTTTCAAAGCCTTAGCCACGGCGTCTTCATAACCGGAATAAGTGTGCAGAACATACCAATTTTTTTCTTTGGCAATTTGCTGTTTTGGCATATAAAATTAGATTAAAATACGAATTAAAATACGAATTTTCTCAGCAAGGCGGCAAATAAAAGGTCAAGGCCGCCCAAATAAGCCGCTACGACAGCGGAAATACCGACAATAATCAAGGTATATTTTATCGTTGTTTTTCTATCAGGCCAATTGACTTTTTTCATCTCCACTCTGACCTCTTTTAAAAAAGTAATGATTTTATTAAACATATTAAATTAAACGCCTTTTTCATTTTCACTGTTTTCACTAAATGCACATTTTTTATCCGGCTCGGTTTTAAAAAAGGCCTTTCGGCCACAATTCAATAATAGCCGAGATGCTGGTATCTGTCAACACGTCAATTTTTCAGCATAATAATAATTATAAGTCAAGGTTTTTGACTTTCTTGGCATGAGCTTGGATGAATTTCTTGCGAGGCAAAACCTCGTCACCCATTAAAGTGTCAAAAATCCTATCTGCCTCCTTAGCATCCTCAATGCTTACTTGCAAAAGAATTCTCTTTTCCGGATTCAAGGTTGTTTCCCATAGTTGTTCCGGATTCATTTCTCCCAAACCCTTGTATCTTTGAATAGACAAGCCGATTGTTTTTTCTTTTTTCAGTTCGTTTAAAATCTTATCTTTTTCTTCTTCGCTGTAAGTATATTCTATTTTCTTTCCGGCTTGAATTTTATAAAGCGGAGGCTGGGCAATATAAAGATAACCTGCTTCAATTATCGGTTTAAAATAACGGTAAAAAAAAGTCAGAAGAAGAGTTCTGATGTGAGAACCGTCAATATCAGCATCTGTTGTTATGACAATGCGATGATATCTTATTTTTCTGATGTCAAAATCATCGGCAATGGCAGTGCCTAAAGCAATAATTAAAGCTTTTATCTCTTTTGAAGCCAGAATTTTATCAAGCCTGACGCGTTCAACGTTTAGAATTTTGCCGCTCAAAGGCAAAATAGCTTGAAAGCGCCTGTCGCGGGCTTGCCGGCTTGAACCGCCGGCCGATTCTCCCTCCACAATAAATAATTCTGATTCCTCCGGTTTTCTTGAAATGCAATCTGCCAATTTGCCGGGCAAAGCCAATCCTTCCAAAACTCCTTTTCTTAAAACTGTTTCCCTGGCAGCTTTAGCCGCTTTTCTGGCTTTGGAAGATAAAATGCATTTTTCAATAATAGCTTTGGCATCTTGAGGATTTCTTTCCAAAAAATCTGACAGAGTTTCCAAAACTATTGCTTCCACGGCTGTTTTTGCTTCAGGATTGCCTAATTTGGCTTTGGTCTGACCCTCAAATTGAGGCTCTCTTAATTTTACAGAAACAGCGCCGGTAAAGCCTTCCCTGACATCTTCTCCTGAAAGATTGTTCTCGCCGTCTTTTAATAGATTGTTTTTCTTGGCGTAGTCGTTAAAAGTTCTTGTCAAAGCCCCTCTAAACCCGGTCAAATGAGTTCCGCCTTCTCCAGTATAAATGTTGTTGGCAAAACTTTCTTCAAAACATTCATACTCTTCGGTATATTGAAAAGACGCTTCAACTAGAATTCCGTTTTTTTCACCCAAGCCATAATAAATGTTGGCGTGCCGCTTGCTTATGCCTTTGGTTAAATATTTAACATAAGAAGCAAGTCCCCCTTCAAAATAAAAAGAATATGATTTCCCCGGTTTTTCCCTTAAATCTTCAACGGTAATTTTTATTTTTTTCGTCAAATAAGCCTGTTGGCGAAGATGATTTAAAATTTTCTTTAAATCAAATTTAATTTCGCTGAAAATTTCAGAATCAGGTTCAAAACAAACCGAAGTGCCGGTTTGCCTGCATTTTTCACCCTTTTTTACTTTGCTTAAAGGCTTTCCTTTGGCATATTCTTGTGAATACTTGACTCCTTTGCGGCAAACTTCAGCTTTCATCCATTTGGAAAGCGCGCAAACCACCGAAACTCCAACCCCGTGAAGACCGCCGGCTACCTGATAAGACTTGCCGCCGAATTTAGCTCCGGCATGAAGCGTAGTCATTACGGTTTCCAAAGCTGATTTTTTGGTTTGAGGATGAATTTCCACAGGAATGCCCCGTCCATTATCTTCGCATTTCACTTTATTGTCGGGTAAAAGCGAAATTTTTATTTCATTGGCAAAACCTGCAAGGCATTCATCAATCCCGTTGTCAACAACTTCCCAAATCAAATGGTGAATGCCTTCTATTCCCGTTGAGCCGATATACATTCCCGGCCTGCGTCTTACAGGATCAAGCCCCTCAAGAACATAAATGTCTTTTGCGCCGTAATCAGATTCTTTTTTTATTTTTTTGAATTTAGGCATAATCTTCAATTATTTTCTTACTTGCCATTTCGTTTCTTTTTCCAAATTTTTAATAATCTTTTTTTGAATTCCGTCTATCTCTTTGCCGGTTAACGTTCTGTTTTCTGCCTGATAAATTATATGAAAAGCCAGGTTCTTTTTGTCAGAACCAATTTCTTTTCCCCGATAAACATCAAAAATCTCAATCTCGCGAACCGTTTTTTCGCCAGTCGCATAAATTTTATTTAAGACTTGAATAACTTTTGTTTTTATTGGAACTAAAATTGCGATATCTCTTACAGCGGGCGGAAATTTGGAAATCGGGCGGTATTCAAATTCTTCGGAAGCAAAATGGCAAATTTTTTCAAAATCAAGGTCAAATAAAACAACTTTTTCTTTTATTTTGAAAACATTTAAAATTTTTTGAGAAACTTCTCCCAAAAAACCGATTTTCTGCCCGTTAATTTTGATTTCAGCGCATTTTTCAGCCGGGCAAACAGATTCCGTTCTGCATTCGCTGTAAGAAATATGTTTTATCCTTAATTTATCAAAAAGAACGTTAATCTCTCCTTTTAATTTGAAAAATTCATCCTTTCCTCTGCCGGCTGTTATGCCGGACAGCATTCTTTTTTCCGATTTTGAAAAAAAGATTTTTCCCAGTTCAAAAATTTTAATCCGGGAAAAATTTTCCTGATTCTTCTCTATGTTTTTTAACAGGTTGGGAATTAAGACAGGTCTTAAATATTGAAAATCTGAACTAAGCGGATTCTTCAATTCAACCGGATAAGTTTTAAAAGAGAGCGATTGAAAAATATTTTTATCTTTTTCTGAAATAAAAGAATAATTATAAACTTCGCTAAAGCCGAGTTCTTTAAAAATATCTTTGGCGGTTTTTTCCCAAAATATGTTCAAATTTTTTCTGGGCGGCAACAGAGAAGATTCCGGAAAAACAGCAGGAATTTTGTCATAACCGTAAATTCTGCCAATCTCCTCAATTAAATCTTCAGGGAAAGAAATATCCATTCTTCTTGTGGGAATCTTAACAACTAAAGTCTTTTGATTTTTGGTTTTAGCTTGAAAGCCCAGCTTTTCTAAAATGCCTCTGGCTTTCTTTTCTGGAATTTTTACGCCAAGAAGACGCTCAATGTAATCTAAATCCAGGCTTATTGTTTTAGGACCAATTTTTTTAGGATAAACATCCAGCAAGCCTCGAGCTATTCTGCCTTTGCCCGTCTTTTGAATTAAAAAAGCTGCTTTATTTATGGCAAACTCGGTCAAATTCACATCAAGACCATGCTCAAATCTCAAAGAAGCGTCGGTTTTCAAATTAACTTTTCTTGAGCCGCAACGAATAGTTTTTGAATCAAAATTAGCCGATTCCAAAACAATAGTTTTGGTTGATTTGCTGATTTCGGGAATTTTCCCGCCTTTAATTCCGGCTATGGCTACCGGTTTTTTTTCATCGGCAATAACCAGAATATTCTCGTCTAAATCGTATTTTTCTTCATCCAGGGTAATTATTTTTTCTCTTTTCTTGGCAAATCTGACAATAAGCTTTCTTCCCTCCAGCTTGTCAAAATCAAAAGCATGCAAGGGTTGTCCGGTCTCCAGCATTATATAATTGGCAATATCAACTATATTATTTATCGGCCTAAGGCCGCAAGCCGTCAGCCTGTCTTTCAGCCATTTGGGCGAAGAAAAAACCTCAATTCCGCAAATCACTCTGGCAGTATATCTTGGGCAAACATTCCTATTTTTAATTTCAACGGTAATAAAATCTCTTGTTTTTGCATTTTTATCTTCCGCTAATTTATTTTCCGGCATTTCGCATTTAATATTCAGCATAGCGGCAATTTCACGAACTATTCCGATATGGGAAAAACAATCGGCAGCCCTGTTCGGCCTGACGTCAATATCTAATATATAATCCTGGCCTCTTTTCTTAACTTCTTCCACCTCGGCAAAGCGCATTGTCAAAAGCTCGGCCAATTTCTCCGGCTTGGGCAGTTTTCCGTTAAAAAAAGATTGCAGCCAATTGTAACTGAATTTCATATTAAAATTGCCGTAAAAACCTTATA
Source organism: uncultured Candidatus Saccharibacteria bacterium (assembly GCA_964557715.1). GTDB lineage: Bacteria > Patescibacteriota > Minisyncoccia > Minisyncoccales > RBG-13-42-11 > CAZLAP01. Next base: position 939 of record CAZLAP010000005.1, on the reverse strand, counting down.
TCTCCTGAACGAAATAACCTGATGTCGTTTATTTTATACTTCAGCATGGCCAGTCTTTCCAATCCGAAACCAAAAGCCCATCCCTGCCATTTCTCGGAAGACAAACCTGAATTTTTAAAAACATTAGGATGAACCATGCCTGCTCCGGCAACTTCCATCCAGCCTGTTTTTTTGCAAGCCGCGCATCCTTTTCCATCGCAAACCAGACAGCCAATGCCAATATCAAAAGAGGGTTCGGTAAAAGGAAAATAATCCGGCTTTAATCTGAACTTAACGTCTTTCTCAAAAAACCTGCGAAAAAACTCGCCGATGACAGCTTTTAAATTCGCTACTGAAATTTTTTTGTCAACCATTAATCCTTCAATCTGAAAAAGCTGGAATTCGTGGGAAGAATCAGTAGCCTCATGCCGAAAAACGGCTCCCGGCGCAATAATCTTTAAAGGCGGATTATTTTTCTCCATATAACGAACCTGAACCGGACTAGTATGAGTTCTCAATAACAACCCGTTCTTAAGATAAAAAGTGTCCCAGGCGTCTCTGGCTGGATGGTCTTTCGGAATGTTTAAGGCGTCAAAATTATACCACTCGCTTTCCGCTTCAGGGCCTTCAACAATTTCAAATCCCATTGTTTGAAAAATTTCTTCAACTTTTCTTCTGGCAATTGTCAAAGGATGCAAATGACCCAAAAAAGGTTTTTTTCCGGGAATGGTAACATCCAACCATTCATCTTCTTTTGCGCCAATAAGGCGCGCTTTTTCCGTTTTCTCTTTTATCTTTTGTTTAATGAAATTCTTAATCTCATTAGCCTCTTTGCCGATTTTTGCTTTCTTAGCTTTGGGCAATTTTTTTAAGGAACGCAAAATCAAAACAAGCTCTCCTTTCTTACCGAGATACTTGCTAAAAACCTCGTTTAAACTCTTTAAATCCTTAGTTTTTTCT
>CAZLAP010000004.1:0-6312 GCA_964557715.1 uncultured Candidatus Saccharibacteria bacterium | reverse complement strand
TTTTTTCTCCTGAAAAAGGAATAAAATGGCGCATTCCCAAGGTTTTACTTTCCGGCAATCATAAGGAAATTAAGAAATGGCGCGAAAAAAAACAAAAAGCTATCGGCAAGTAAAAAAAAAGTAAAAAATATAGGCTTGTGCTTCCTCGGAGGAAGCACAAGCCCACAGCGAAGGGATCAAAGAGAACTTCGTTCTCTTTTCTAACTTCATCCCGTAAACGGGATTCGTTTGAAAAAGAAGATTTATCTTCTTTGCCGAAGCACAAAAGGCCCATTGAATAAAAGCAGTTTTTTTGATAGAGTATAGATTGTTTGAAAGGGTAGGTGGCAGAGCGGTCAAATGCACGAGTCTGTAAAACTCGCGCCTTCGGGCTACGGGGGTTCGAATCCCTCCCTACCCATAAAAGGTCTTAAAATTTTTATCGGCAAGTTCGGAGAAAAAATATCTTGCCCGGATAGTTCAGTGGTAGAACGCTTTCTTGGTAAGAAAGAGGCCGGGAGTTCAATTCTCCCTCCGGGCTATTTGCAAAAATATGGCAACAAAAAAGAAACCATTTATCAAACTTCAGTGTCAGGAATGCAAGAGGATTAATTATTATGTCCGTAAGTCAAAGCAGACCAATGCTGAGCGGAAATTGGAATTCAAGAAATTCTGCAAGTGGTGCAGAAAACAGACAATGCACAAAGAGGGGAAGAAGTAAATATAATAAAACGATTTAAGGCAATGGAAAACGATAAAGAAAAAATTGTGGTAGATTTAACTTCAGCCACGGGGCCAGTGGCGATTGTTGACAATAATAGTGATCAAACTCCAACCTCCTCTCAGGGAATTTACCGAACCACCACCGATGCTCACAAGAAGGAAAGTTTTGATAAACTAGATACATTAACATTAAAAGTTAATCAAGTACTACCAAATCTATTTAATCCCAAAGAGGGTCTAATAGAGGGCATCACTTACAAGGCTGAAGTTGCGACTCCCAACGGAACTAGTGAATTTACTTTCAGTAAAAAACAAGAAGGAAACATAGTTTCCTTGACGGGGGCGAGCACGGATCAAAGCATATCTGTACCGTTGCCCAGAAAACTACTGAAACCCAATAAATTTTTTAGCGAGCAAGCAGACCTTATGAGAGCCGTTTACATGTTGATGTTTCGTTGTCTAAACATTACTTTCCAACCCGCAACAATAGAAGAAAAGGGGTTTAAAAAAATAATGAAAAAATTATGTCTTTAAGTGGAAAAATTAAAAAAGTTAAAAATTCAATTATTGCTATTGGATTTAAACCAAATCCTCAACAGATAACCATAGTTGGTAGCGGTTTTGCTATTAGTGATGACGGAAAGATTTTAAGTTCTGCCCATCTTTACAATCAATTAAAACCAGAAAATATTTCAACTTTAATGGGAATGATTACAGAAAAAGAGGAGGAAAACGGATTAACACATTATAAATGGCTACCTCTTAAATTAATCGAGGGCAAGAAAAATGATAAAGACGATATAGCCCTTTTTCAATTAGAAGGATACGAGAACACACTGCTTAATAAGATAAATTTGGGCGATTCAGAAAACATTAAAGTGGGGGATGAAGTTTATTTTATAGGATTTCCCTATGCCGCTCAGCTTATTAACGATCGTTTTGGGGTTACGCTTATAGTGAATAAAGGGATTATAAGTAATATAAAAAGAGACGGAATTGATCCCAGCCACAAGAAAAACTGGTTTATTGTTGACGCAATAAGCAATCCTGGAAATAGTGGTTGTCCCCTTATAAAATTAGATACAAATAAAGTTATTGGTATTATGGCTATTTCTTTCCGTACAAAATCCAGAACAGTTGATAGTCTTGATATTAGAGAACCAATGCACATAGCCGGTGCAAGGCCTATAAATTTAGCAAAACCATTATTATAGAATCTGTAATTGCTAAAAATTATGCTAATTAAAATTAAAAATGAAGAATTGGTAAAAGAGCTAATTGGCGAAATAAAGGAATTTCCGTTATACACAACACAGTTGATAAATTTAGCCAATCAAAATGCCCAAGGCACAAGACCGCGAGTTGTCGGACAACTTACAGATCTTATTCAAGAATGCCCAGAGAGAACTTATGAGGGCTGGAAAAATTGGTATCTTTCAAAATATCCCAATGCCATTGAAAATGCCACAGAGAGAATTAATGAAATGATGAATAATTTAAAAGAAGCAATAAAATCAATTGATAAATCAATGATAAAAAAGTGGGTTGAGGATTTAGTTTTAGAGAAAACTTTTATTGGCTTAAGATTTCAAGAAGCAATCTTAAAGAAAGTTGCTTCCATTAAGAACACCAATTACAGACTTGCTGAACCAAAAGAAGAATCGCAGGGTATAGATGGATTCATCGGCGATATTCCAGTATCCATAAAACCCATAACTTATAAAACTAAAAATGCGTTAAGAGAGGAAATTAAAGCCAAAATTATCTTTTATAATAAAACTAAATCTGGACTAGAAATTGATGCAGATAATGTGCTAAAATAAAATAATATGGCTACAACGCACAAAATTATCATAGGGGATTCACGGAATATGGCCGAAGTTGGAAAAGAATCGGTCCATCTTGTTGTTACTTCACCGCCCTACTGGCAAATCAAAGATTACGGAGATTCAAATCAAATCGGCTTTAATGATAGTTATGAGAACTATACCAATAATTTAAATAAAGTGTGGTCGGAGTGTTATAGAGTTTTATATCCAGGTTGTAGATTGTGCGTAAATATAGGCGACCAGTTCGCCAGAGCGGTAACTTATGGAAGATACAAAATTATACCTATTCGGGAAGAAATTATCAGATTTTGCGAATCAATCGGCTTTGACTATATGGGCGCTATTATCTGGCAGAAAAAGACCACAATGAATACTACAGGCGGAGCTTCGGTAATGGGCTCTTTCCCTTATCCTCGGAATGGCCTCGTTGAAATTGATTATGAATTTATATTATTATTTAAAAAATTGGGTCAGTCGCCGAATAAAGTGAGTAAAGAAATTAAAGAAGAATCTAAACTATCAAACGAGGAATGGAGGGAATATTTTACCGGTCATTGGAATTTCGCTGGCTGTAAGCAAGACAAGCATATAGCTATGTTTCCAGAAGAATTACCGAAGCGACTTATAAGGATGTTTAGTTTTGTTGATGAAACAATCCTTGATCCATTTTTAGGGAGTGGAACTACTTCTAAGACAGCAAAGGAGCTAAAAAGAAATTCAATCGGGTATGAAATTAATAAAGATTTTTTACCGATAATTGAAGAAAAAATTGGGAAAAGCAAATTGTCCTTATTTAATCAAAAAGATATAATAAAAGTCGTTTATATTAGCAAAGATGAAAATAATCATAGCAGACAGATAGATAAATATAAATCTAACAATAGCAAGGCAATTAACAATCGTATCCGTCATCCTGAATATTGGAAAACATTAAAAAACCAAAGTTTTTAAAAATATAAAACAACCATTTTATTACAGATCGTCGTAAAATCCGTGTATTGAATTCAAGAAGTTCTGTCGTTAGTGCCGTAAATATACCATTCACAAAGAAGGTAAAAAATAAACACCAATGACCCTGAGTCGCGTCGAAGGGCAAGTGGTGCAGAAAACAGACAATGCACAAAGAAGGGAAAAAGTAGAGAAAAGGGGGCGTGGTGAAATGGCTATCATAGGAATCTCCAAAATTTCTGTTCCAGGTTCGAGTCCTGGCGTCCCCGCCAAATTAAAATTAATGAAGTTAAAATGTCTAAAAAGAAAAAAACAATCATAATAATCGTTATTGTTTCTTTGCTTGTCATTCTTCTTTATTCGTTTTTTTTCAGAGAAAAAAAAGAGGAAATTGTTTTGGTTGAAGTTATCCGCGGAGATATTTCTCAGGAAATTTTTGAAAGCGGACAAGTAAACAAAGGCGATAAAATAAATCTCACTTTTAAGAACGCGGGAAGAATCAAGAAAATCCATGCGGAAACCGGGGATGAGATTGAAGCCGGCCGGGTTTTGGCTGAATTGGAGACTTCAGAGCTTCAAATCCAGCTTCAGGAAGCCCAGGCTTCCCTTGAGCTGGCTCAGTTAAATCTAAATAAATTACTGGCCGGCTCCAGCCGGGAAGAAATTCAGATTGCCGAAGCTCAAACTGAAAACGCTCGGATCGCTTTAAAAGTTGCCGAAGAGAATTTAAGCAATAGTTATGAAACTGCTCTTACTGTTTTGGATAATTCCTATCCTCAAATTTACAATGCTTCTGATTTTGCCAAAAAATTCGTTGAAGATTATGTTGCTGTTTACGATGATGACGGCAGAAAAATAATGTCTGCCAGAGACAGCATAGAAGAAGAGGAGAAAAGAGCAAAAACTTATTTGGAAAAGATAAAAAGCGATTCAAACCAAGAAAGCCTTGAATCGGCTCTTTTGGCGATGAAAAGCTGTCTTGAACAAGCTTTTAATAATTTGGAGACAATACGTCACATTGTCAGTAAATCTGTTATTTACGAAAACAAAGTTTCAACAGCTGATAAAGCTTCGCTTGATATTTTGAAAACAAGCATTAACAGCGCCTTAGCCAACGTTATTAGCTCCCAACAAACAATTTCTTCAACGAAATCAAGTTTTGAAACAGCTAAATCTAATCTTCAAGAGTCAGAAGCTCGCTTGAATTTGACAAAAGCCGGAATCCGTCAGGAAGATATTGATTTATATAAAGCGCAGATAAAACAGGCTGAAATCAGGGTTAGACTTTACGAAAACCAGCTTTTACAGTCAAAACTTGTCAGTCCCATAGACGGAACAATTGCAGAAGTAAAAAAGAAAGAAGGCGAACTGGTCCAGCCGACTTTCCAGGACGCGGTTTTGCTTATCTTGCCCAAAGCGCCTTATGAGATAAAAGTAGATATTTATGAGGAGGATGTGGTTAAAATGAATATTGGCAATTCTGTTGAGATTACTTTGGTTGCTTTTCCAAGAGAAACTTTTAACGGTAAAATCATTTTAATAAGCCCGGCAGAAAAAATAATTGACGGCGTGGTTTATTATGAAGCTGTTGTAGGGTTTGAAGAAATGCCGGAAAACATAAAGCCGGGCATGACAGCAGATATTGTTATCAAGCCTGACATAAAAGAAAACGTTTTGATTATACCCAGGGAGACTGTTCAGAGAAAAGAGGGCAAAACAATTGTTGAAGTTTTGGCAGATGGTTCAGTAAAAGAAAAAGAAATTGAAATCGGTCTGCGCGCGACGGATGATATGGTAGAAGTCATTTTCGGTCTTTCAGAAGGTGAAAAAGTAATTAAAAGATGAGTTGATGACAGAGCCAATTATAAAATTAGAGAACGTTTGGAAAATATACCAAATGGACAAAGTAAAACTCTCTGCCTTAAGAGGCGTTGACCTGGAGATTCCTTTGGGCAGTTTTGTTTGCGTTATGGGGCCTTCAGGCTCGGGAAAATCAACCCTTTTGAATATGGTTGGAGCTTTGGATTTTCCCACAGAAGGAAAAGTTTATTTGAAAAACAGAGATATTTCTTCCTTATCAGAGAACCAGCTGTCTCAATCAAGAGGCATGACTATTGGCTTTGTTTTTCAGGAATTCAATCTGATGGCAAATCTTACTGCCATTGAAAATGTGATGCTGCCTATGATTTTTCAAGGAATGTCCAAATCCAGAAGAATGGAAAGGGCAAAGGAAATTCTGGCTTCCGTTGACTTGCAGGAAAGAATGTTTCACGAGCCCGGCGAGCTTTCCGGAGGAGAAAGGCAAAGAGTGGCCATTGCCAGGGCCTTTGCCAACGACCCGGAAATGGTTATTGCCGATGAACCGACCGGCAACCTGGATTCAGCCACTGGCAAAAGGGTAATGGAAATCTTGACTGACTTTCATCAAAAACAGGGAAAAACGGTTGTCGTGGTTACTCACGACCCCAACATTGCCAATTACAGCGAACAGATTGTCAACATAAAAGACGGAAAGATAATCGTTAACCATCAAAAAACAAAAGATATTCTGTGGTCTAATCAGTAATATGAAGAGAGAATTGAAAAATTTTGCATATATTGACGGAGCTAACCTGTATAAAGGTATTAAAAGTTTGAGGCGGCGTTTGGATTATAAGAAATTTAGAGTATGGCTGTCTGAAAAATATAAAATTGCCACAGCTTACTTATTTATCGGATTGATACCGAAAAATAAAGAACTTTACACTTTTTTGCAAGAATGCGGATTTACGCTTGTTTTTAAAGAAGTTATTTATGGTGGAGACGGAAATCCAAAAGGTAATTGCGATGCTGA
>CAZLAP010000003.1:0-10507 GCA_964557715.1 uncultured Candidatus Saccharibacteria bacterium | reverse complement strand
TGAAAGCAATTCTTGATTGCTATATAATCCCAAGCGCCAAATTTTATTTCCCATCGCTTTCTGAAAATCTCCCCAATTCCAAGATTGCAGAAAAGTTTTTTCTTCGCACTCCGTAAAAAAGTTTTCCCAAATATTTTTATTGCTGATTTTTCTTGTTTCCATAATCAATATTTCTTAGAAATTCCACTATTTTCCCAGCATCTTTTGCTGAAATATTTATATGGGTTGGCAAATTAAAGGTTTCTTCAGCTAACTTTTCAGCTTTGGAACAACTGCCGATTTTATAACCCATCTTGCTTAATTTTGTGTCAGCGGGAGCAATTGCTGAAGTATACCAATCTCCGATTAAAAAATTATTTTTCCAGGCTTTTTTTATTATATTATGAACTTGAGAATGTTTTATTGAAAATCTAAGATACACTTGTTTGGAATCCAATGGCAATTCAAAAGAAGAATTTTTTAACTGTTCTCTGTAAAATTCAGCAATTTTTTCCCTATGATTATTAAATTTTTCTATTTTTTTAAATTGCCTTAAAGCTAAAACTGCCAAAGCATTGGGCATTTTTTTGGGAAAATAACCGGGTTTCCTTCCTCTCTTTTCCCTCCAATGGACCGCTTTTGACAAAATTTTTAAATATTGGAATAAAACTAACAAATATTTTCCCAGAACCCTGTAAGTCGGAAGAATCAGCCAATTCATTAAAACAGGATGAAGAAGTTGCTGTTTTATCCAAAAGACAGACGGATGCCCGATTTTATTTTGATATTCTCCTATTTTTTTGGCCAGCTCTTCGTCATCAGTCGCTATCATTCCGCCGTAAACGGAAGAAATTATTTTATCTCGGGAAAAACTGAAAAAAGCAATTTGGCCCAAAGTGCCGGTTTTTTTATCTCTATAGACAGCCCCCAGAGAGTGGGCGCAATCTTCAATCAAAATTAAGTTATTTTGCCGGCAAATCTCTAAAATTTTATTCATATCAGCCGGCAGACCAAAAGTATGTTGAACCATTACAGCTTTGCTTTTCGGGGTAATTTTATTTTTTAAGTCTTCAACGCTAATATTGAAAGTTTCTTCATCGCAATCAACATAAACAGGCTTTAACCCGGACCAAATTATCGGATTTGCGGCAGCGTTGCAGGTAAAAGCTTGAAGCAAAACTTCATCTTCCCGTTTTAAGCCAAGAGAATTTAAAATTGCCATTAAAGATGACCGGCCGCTGTTAAAAGAAAAAGCATATTTTATTTTAAGATATTTTTTAAATTGCTCCTCCAAAAAATTAACTTCTTTTCCTTTTTTCCATTTCCAGGGCTGAAAAAGCAGCTTAAAGGCCAATAAAATATCGTCCTTCTCGGTATTCGGAGACAAAGATATTGAAATCGGTTTTAACATAATTTTTTTAAAAAAATTAAACGAATAACTTTTCAATAAGAAAATTCGGCAATCTGCCTTCCAAAAGCACCACATCGCCTTTTTTTGTAAAACTTATTATTTTTTTAAAAATTTCTTTTGATTTTTCTAAAAATATAACTTTTTCTCCTGCGCCTTCTTTTATTTCTTTGAATCTGTCTTTAGTGGTAATTATTGCCAAATCGCAAATCTCGCTTATTTTTTTCCCTATTTCTTTATGAACGCGGCTGGAAGCGGAACCAAGTTCAATCAAGCAAGGCATAACAATTACTTTTTTGCCGGGAAAAGTTTTTAAAAACTCCAAATGAGCAATTAAGCCCGTAGGATTGGCGGAATAAGTCGCCTCAATCACGGTTAAGCCATTTATTCCTTTTTTAATTTTAATGCCGGGAAATTTATTATCAATTTTGCCAACAGCCCGTTTTATTTCTTCCTCTGTCATGTTCAATTCCCTGGCTACAGCCGTTGACCCTAAAATATTCTCTTCGCCTGAAAAAGCAGCTTCTTCGCCGTAAAAAATTTTCTTGATTTTTGTCTTTTCATATAAACGGCGGCAGTATTGGTTATTCCCGTTGAAAAAAGCGATTCCGTTTTTTGGCAAACTGTCAATCAATTCTTCTCCGCCTTCGGCTGAAAGCAAATTCTCCATATTGCCGAAAGTTGACAAATGCTGCTCATTAACTCCTGCAATTATTCCGATTTTAGGTTTGGCAATGTCGCATAAAAGCTTTATGCCTCCTTTATTATAAGCAGCCATTTCGCAAACAAAAATTTGATGTTTTGATTCTAAATTGTTCAAAATGCACTGAGAAATGCCTATTTCCGAGTTTTGATGCTCCTTTGTTTTTAAAACATTGAATTTTTCAGATAAAATGGCTGACAAAAACTCCTTGGTTGAAGTTTTACCGTAACTGCCGGTAATGCCTATGACCAATAAATCTTTAAATTTTAATCTTTTTGCTTTGGCTTTGCCCATAACAAATCTTCGCCAGATAACTGCTAAAATTTGAAAAAACAAAATAAGTAAAGAGGTTGAAAAAAAAGTAAAAATAATGGCTAAAAAAAGGGGGGAATATGAAAGCAGTAAAATTTCCGCCAATGAGCAGGCGATAAAAACAGCTGTAATCTTTTTGGTAAATTTTGGATATTTTAAGCGCCAAAAAGAAGAAATAATTTTTTTAAATTTCTGAGTTTCAAAATGAGATTTAAAACGGCCGAAATGATATTCTTTTAATTGCCACAGCCAAAGCCAAAAAAGCAGAAGCTTTACGAAAATTAAGAACCAAAAAATTGAAAAAATAATTGTCATAAAGATTGAATAACTTTTTGCGTTAAAATTTCCGGCTTTTCCTGCTCCAAATCATGACCTGTTCCGGGAATAACCATTAATTTTGAGTTTTTTATTTTTTGCTCAAGAAAACGGGCGTCTTTAATCGGCGTGACATCGTCATCTTCCCCCCAAATAATCACTGTCGGAATTTTTATTAAATTTAATTTTTCGGACAAATCTTCGCCAATTGCTTTCAAATATGTTTCTTTCATAATGCCGCTATAATAAGGATAATCGCTCTTTCTGACGATGAATTTATAAAAGACTTTTTTGAAAAAAGAATAAAAAGGTAAAAAAGAAAAAAAACCAAAAATTTTTGATATTCCGATTAAAATTCTTTTTTTTAAAGTTTTTTTTCTAAGGCAGGCAGCTGCTGCCAGAAAAAGTTTTTTAACTGATTCCGGATAAGATAAAGAAAACCTTACTGCTACCGCTCCGCCGAAAGAATGGCCTAATAGATAAAATTTTTCTAAATTTAAAGAAGCGCTCAATTTCTTAATAAAATCGCTGTATCTGTCCAAATCCCAGGACTCTGCCGGCTTTTGAGTTTTCCCAAAGCCCGGCAAATCTGGAATAATCACTTTCAAGCCTTTTTCCGCCAATAATTCCCCTGCCTTTTGCCATTTTTCCGATTTTGACCCCCAGCCGTGCAATATTAAAACAGCAGGCCCTTTTCCTGCAATTTTATAATTTGTCTTTAGATTGTTAATTGAAATCTGCTTTTCCTCCATGGTTTTTCTTTTGTATTCCGCTAAACAGACTATTTTTCAGGATAAATCTTTTTAAAAGAAAGATATTTCCTTAAAGCTTGGGGAACTAATACGCTGCCGTCTTTTTGCTGATAATTTTCAACAATCATAATCAATATTCTGCCGGGAGCAAAAGCCGTACCGTTTACGGTATGAACAAAATTTAATTTGCCGCCTTTTTCCCGGTATCTTATATTGAGTCTTCTCGCTTGAAAATCAGTGCAATTGGAAGCGGAGTGTGTTTCGCGATAACGGTTTTCCGAAGGCAGCCAAGATTCAATGTCAAACTTGGCGGCAGCCGGCCTGCCTAAATCTCCAGCGCAAATGTTTAAAACCCGATAAGGAATTTTCAATAACTGCATCAATTTTTCTTCCATTTCAAGAAAAAATCTATGCTCTTTTTCCGAATCTTCCGGCTTGGTAAAACTGAACATTTCCACTTTGTCAAACTGGTGAACCCTGAAAATTCCTTTGGTGTCTTTCCCGTAAGCGCCGGCCTCCCTTCTAAAGCAAGATGAAAAGGCAACATATCTTTTGGGCAGTTCTTTCTCTTCAATAATTTCACCTGCATGCATCACTCCTACCGATTGTTCGGCTGTTCCCACTAAATATAAGTCGTCTTGCGGCAAATAATAGGCTTCTTCTTTGTCCGCTTGTTCCAGATAACCCATTCCTTTGGCCATTTCGCTTTTTAGCATAACCGGAGGAATTATGGGGATAAATTTTTCTTTTGTTAAAATTTCAAATGCCAAACTGACCAAAGCAAGCTCAATTAAAGCTGCTTCTCTTTTTAGATAACCGAATCTGCTGCCGGAAACTTTAGCTGCTCTTTTAACGTCAATCAAATCAAACCTCTCGGCTATTTCCAAATAATTTTTAGGCTGAAAACCAAACTTTGGCTTTTTGCCCACTTCTTTCAGAACAAAGTTGTCTTTTTCGTCTTTTCCTTCCGGAACGCCGTCTAAAGGCAGATTCGGAATTTGAGCCATTAACCTGTTGAATTCCTCATCCAGTTTTTTCATGGTCCTGCCCAATCTGTCGCTATTCTTATCTAATTCCCGCATTTTTAAAATAATTTTATTCTTTTCTCTCTGGTCTTCTGCCTTTTGAATTTCCTTATTGGCTTTGTTTTTTTGCGCTCTCATATCTTCCAACGCCTGGAGTGCTTCGCGCCTTCTTTTGTCAATTTCAAAAAGCTTGTCAATATTAATTTTAACTCCTTTTTTTTGGCAGTCGTTTTTAATCTTTTTCGGATTTTCGCGAATGAATTTTATATCTAACATTAAAGTGAATCTAAAGATTTATTAAGGGTAAAATAAAAATTAAAATTTTTATTGAACACGTTAATTTTTAATTTTAAAATTGTTTTTAAATTTGAAATTAGAAATTTAAAATTTTACTTAGGTCTCATCGTCGGAAACAATATAATTTCTCTTAGATTGTGAGAATCCGTGAGCAAAGCCGCCAACCTGTCTATTCCCATGCCAAAACCGGCAGCTGGCGGCATACCGTATTCTAAAGCTTCTATGAAATCAGAATCCATTCTCTGAGCTTCTTCTGATCCCTTTTTGAAAAAATTTTCCTGTTCTTCAAATCTTTTTTTCTGTTCAATCGGGTCGTTCAGTTCGGAAAAAGAATTAGCCAGTTCCCACCCTCCGGCAATTAGCTGAAAATTAGCCAATTTTTTGGGATTATTATCCAAATTTTTTGCCAAAGGCTGAAATCCAAGAGGATGATGAATAATAAAAGTAGGTTGCCAGATTTTCGGCCGGCAGTATTTTTTGTAAATCTCATCCGCTATTTTAGATTTGCTCGCTCCTTTTTCAACTTTTACCCCTAATTTTTCGGCCTCTTTTTTAAGAGCTGTTAAATTAATTTCTTCCAAGTTTATTTTTGTTTCTTTCTTTAAAAGCTGGTCAAATTCAATTCTTTTCCAGGGACTTTTAAAATTTATTTCTTTTTTTTCGTATTTTATTTTCATGCTTCCGAAAACTTTCCCAAGCAAAAATTCAAACATCTTTTCAACAAGCTTCATCATGTCTTTATAATCAGCGTAAGCCCAATATAATTCAAAATGCGTATAATCCGGATTATGGCTTCTGTCCATCCCTTCGTTTCTAAAAACTCTGCCTATTTCGTAAACTTTTTCAAAACCGCCGACCAAAAGACGCTTTAAATAAAGCTCTGGCGCAATCCTTAAAAACAAAGGCAGCTTTAAGGCGTTTAAAAAAGTTTTGAACGGCTTGGCTGTCGCTCCGCCGTAAATAGACTGCAAAATCGGCGTTTCTACCTCTAAAAAGCCTTGCTCGTCTAAAAACTCTCTTATTATTTTTATAATTTTTGCCCTTATTACAAATTTAGACTTAGCTTCAGGATTGAAAATTAAATCCAAATATCTTTTTCTGAACCTTTCTTCCACATCTTGCAAACCGTGCCATTTTTCCGGCAAAGGCAATAAGCTTTTAGCCAAAATCCTATAACCGGCAACCTCTATTGTTTTTTCCCCTTTTTTGGTTTTAAATAAAATTCCCCTCAATTCTATAAAATCGCCGACGTCAAACAAGCTTAAAAAAGATTTGTACGCCTTTTCTCCCAGCCTGTCTTTTTTTAAAAAAGCTTGGATTTTCCCTGTACCATCTTCAATATCCAAAAAAGTTGAACCGCCGTGTCCTCTTTGGGATTTTATCCTGCCCCCTAAAATAATTTCTTTTTTCAAGCGAGACAATTTGCTGAAATTTCCAAGAGCTTCGCTGACTTTATGGGTTCTTTTTGTTTTTCCGGGAAAAGGATTTAAAAGCGATTTTTTAATCGCCTCTAGTTTTTTTAATCTGTTTTTTCTTATTTCCGATAAAGCCGTCATATAATAATATATTTTACTTTATCTTAATTTTTTAGTCAAAATTCTGCACTAAAGCTCGATTAACAGAATAAAGATAGAATAAAGACAAAATAAAGACAAAATAAAGACAGAACAATAAAAACAGGGTAAATACACTAAAACTAAAACTTAATCTTCTTCACCAAATTTTCACCAAATTTTCACCAAATTCTTACTCATTTATTATATTATTAAGAATGCGATAGCTATATTAATAATGCTCAATTAAAATAATTGACTAATGAATAAATCAATGAAGTTTAAAAATCTTTTTCAAATTCTCGTCGTCTTCTACTTTTTCTGCGATAATCAGTCTAATATCACTCTTGTTAAAGCCGAAAAAATCTCTTAAAAGATTTATCTCATCGCGGCACTCAAAAGGATAAACCCAAACGCTCCGTTGAATTTGGTAAAAACCTAATTCTTTCAATTTTCCACGAAAGGCCTCTCGACGACTTCTCTTTAATTCAACTATATCAAAAATTACAACTCTCCATTTTTTATCCCATCTTTTTGGTTTTTTTATTAATAAATCATTAATTTGATAATAGTTGGCTTTTTTCTTGCCTTCGGCCGTAAGTTTGATGTAAATTTGTTTCCCTCTCTTTTCTATTTTAATTAATCCCTCTCTTTTCAAGCGCGCAAAAGTATCAGTAATTCTTTGTTTCGGATATTGTTTAAAACGTTTATGATTTCTTAATAAATTATTAATAAAATAAGGAGAAGAGGCAGCAATTGTAATAACGCCCGCAATCACAATCATATTTAAAAAATCTTTAACAATTTCAGATTTTGGCTTTCTAAAATAATATTTATATTTACTCATAGTTTATTTTATTATATAACCACATTACTAAAAAAGCGATAGCTATTTTAATAATATTATTAAAAATTCTGGGAAAATTATTGAAAGCTTATTGCTAAGCTTATTATTAAGCTTATTATTAAAATTATTGCTTCTTACTACTATTGAAAACTTATTACTGCCATATCTTTAAATCTTTAATCTCTATATCCTTATATTTTTATCTATTAAAATACCACTCTAAAATTTCCTTAGCCACGGGCAAAGCGGCTGCCTGGACGCCTTTAACGTTTTCCATCAATACGGTTAAAACAATTTCCGGGTCTTCGTAAGGGGCAAAAACAGTTACCCAATTATTATAACGGTCTCCCCCTAGCTCAGCTGTTCCGGTTTTAGCGGCTGAAGCCACTGGCAAAGAGTTTAAAATAACAGCTGAAGCTTGAGGGCTATTTTCTCCTGTTACAGCCTGCCTCATTCCTTCTCTGACAATCTCAAGATTTTGCTGGCTTATAAAATTTTGGCGAATGACTTCGGAAGAAAACCTTTCAATCACTTGTCCAGGAACAGAAGCATTAACCGCTTCTTTTACAATTTCAGGCTGAAAAAGCGTTCCGCCATTAGCAATAGCCGAAAAGGCGGCAGCGACTTGCAAAGGTGTAACTAAAATGTATCCCTGGCCAATGGAAAGATTATAAGTATCGCCGTCCCACCAGTCTTCGCCGATTACGTTTCTTTTCCATTCCGCATCCGGAACAAGACCGATAACTTCTCCGGGAAGATCAACTCCTGTTTTTTCCGTCCAGCCGAATAATTTCAAATATTCTTTTATTTTTGTCGGTCCCAGACCTTTCTGCCCCTCATATCCGCCGCCAATGGTATAAAAATAAACGTTGCAAGATTGAGCAATTGCTTTTTTCATATCCACCCAGCCGTGAACCGTCCAGTCTCTGTATTTATAAGTAATTTCAGGGTCATACCTATGCGGAATTTCAATATAGGCTGAACCGTAAATCTGTTTCTGCGGACTGATAATTTCTTCTTCCAAAGCTGCTGAAGCGAGCAAAGGCTTTATGGTTGAACCCACCAGATATCTGCCGGCAATCGCCCGATTTAAAAGCGCATTAAGCCCTTTAGAGTCTTCTAAAACCTCTTTAAGGGTTTCAGAGTCAGCCCCTTTCTGAAACAAATTATTGTCAAAACTCGGCAAGGAAACCAAAGATAAAACGCCTCCGGTTCTCGGATCAAGAGCCACTACCGCAGCTCCCTTGGCTCCCAATTCTTTATATTTTTTTTCCAGCTCTTCCTTAGCTTTTCTTTGCAAACCGGCATCCAGCCACAAAACCAAGCTGCTGCCTGAGTTCGGCAGAGAAACAATTTCAGACGAAATAAGATTGCCGAAAACATCCTTTTCAATTCTTAATTTTCCGGGGTTTTTTCTTAAATATTTTTCATAATAATTTTCAATCCCCTCTCTGCCGACATAATCGTTAATTGAGTAAAATTCAGAAGATGATTCAAATTCTTCTTTTTTTATTTTTCCAGTATAGCCAAAAAGATGAGCAAAAACTTCGCCTTCCTTGTATTCTCTAATAGTGCTGCTTTTAACTTGAAAGCCTGCTAACTCATAACTTTTCGCTTCAAGCAAAATCAATTCTTCATGAGAAAGATTATTTTTTACCAAAACTTGATCTGTCGCAGAATTTACAATCTGTTCTTTAACGTCTTTTTGGATAATTTTTGAAATTTGCTGAAAAATTTTTTCTTTTTTACTCTCATCTTCAGGAAGCTTGCTTTTTTCGCAGATTAAATCAAAAGTTGACTTATTAAAAACAAGCTGTTCCAAGTTTCTATCGTAAATAACTCCTCTTTCAGCTTGAATCTGCTGAATAATAAATTTATTTTTTTCCGCCAATTGAGAAAAATTTTTGCCCTCAAAGATCTGAAGCTGAAAAGTTTTAAATAAAAGAAACAACAATAAAAAAGAACAAAAAAGAAAAAAAATCCGGATAATTTTCTTTAAAAGAGGTACTTCAAACTTCTTTTCTGAAAGCTCCAAATCTCTTTCCTTCTTCTCGGCAAGAGAGTCTAAAAGAATTTCATGCGGCTCAACGTATTCGCTGGAAGCGAATCTGATTCTTCTATTTTTTTGAAACGGCATAAAATCTGACATATTTTTCTGAAATAATTTTCAAAATAAAGTAAGAACCAAGCAAAAGCAAAGTATAAAATCCAAAAAATCCAAATGTATTGCTTAAGGAAAAAATATCAAGATAAAGCCCGGCAATAAAAGCTGAAAATAATTTTTGATATTGGGGAAAATTAAAAAAATTAATAAAAACAGCGATAATGAAAACAAGGTTCGGAACAACTCCCCACAAGCTAAAATGAGCCAAAAAGCTGGTTTGGATTAAAGACAAAAAATAAAAAACAATAATTAAAAAAGCAATCCTTCTTACCATTTTTTAATAATAAACAGATAATTCAAATCTTCAATGTTAAAAGCTGGCTTTATCTCCGCTTCTTGAAAAGGGCTTGTGTCCGTTTTTTTGATTGCTTCAATTTCTCCAACCAAAAGACCTGACGGATAAATGCCGCCTAAAGCCGAAGTGACAATTATATCGTTTTCAAAAATTTTCTCTTCTTTAGGTATTAAATCAAAACAAAGACCGGCATTGCCTTTGCCTTTCACTAAGCCGTAAATATCAGCCGGCTGCTGTTCTTGATTTTCTTTCTCGTTTTCCTCAAAATAAATTCTGCTAATAATTTTTGCGTCAAAAGAACTTTCTTTATTGAAAATTAAAATAACTTCTGAAAAATCGTCGTAAACTTGACCTATCCTGCCTAAAACAATTTTTTGTTCGCTAATAACAGGCAAGCCTTCGGAAACTCCGTCTGCTGAACCCTTATCAATCAAAACAGAATCCCTAAAAACATCTTTGTTTGTTATTTGAGAAAATATTAATTCAAAATCTTTTTCCAGTTCTAAATCTAAAGCCTTTTTTAAAATTTCGTTTTCTTTTTGAGTCTCAATCAAAGCAACAATCCGCCCGACAAGCTTCTTATTTTCAAGACGAAGAATATCTGCTTCTTCCCTAAGATTATTGATTTTTAAAATTCCTGACGTAAAATCGGAAATATTTTTTCCTGCCCGCCAAAATGATTTTTGAATGGGTGAAGAAATTAAAAAAAAGAAATTTTTAATGTCTTTTGAGAAACCGGTAAAATTTAAAACGGCAAAAATAACAATAAGTAAAATAACAATTAGCCAAATTTTTAATTTTGCCTTAATTTTCATAATGTTTTTATTATATCACGAGCTGTAAATCCCTCAAAAAAA
>CAZLAP010000002.1:0-5752 GCA_964557715.1 uncultured Candidatus Saccharibacteria bacterium | reverse complement strand
AGAAAAGAGCCAAATTGGTTTTGGTCTAACTATAACGTGACGGCCTTACCTGATTTATGTGTTTGCGTAGGACTTAGCGCCGGCACTTTAAGCGAATTAGCTTATATTAAATGGAACTATCAGTTGAAATGCGGGAATCTTAAGAAATTAGTCGGGATTAAAGAATTACTTAGAGGTGGCAGATTGCCAGAAGAAATAGAAGTTGATGTGAAAGATATCATTCAATATATTGATAAAACAGAAGATTTAAAGGGTTTTTTAGAAGAATTCAGCGGTTAAACCCCCATCAAAGAGGTTCTAAGAGAGGCCAGCCCGCGGAGCCCCGATACAAACCGCCAAGCAGCGCGGTTTTTTTCGTACCGAGGGCAGGACATTTCGGGGGTGTTCGAACCTAAGATGTTTTTGCCTTAATTTCTTTATTCAAAAAAAAGACGCCTTCCTGTGTTTTTCTAACAGGAAGGCGTTTTCGTTTATCTGTCTATTTGTCTTAGTTCTTTTGAACCTCGACTTCAGGGGCTTCAAATGCTTCTTTCATCGCTACCCAGAGGTTTTCGCCTTGTCCGATTTTTGTGATGTGATACATCCACGGATCGGCGTTGTCCTTGCCGGGAGGAGACTCAACTATTTTAGTACTTGTGCAGGGATCTCCGTTGGGGAACCGGTCTTTGCCGGTCGCGTAGACATATCCTCGGTTTGACCAAAGAACGACTTCTCCTTCTTCCATTTCTTTGAGTCTTTCCTCGACTTCTTTCGGTGTTTCTGTTTGCGCGTATCCTCTGAGTTCGAAGACGACTCGGCCGTTTTTCTGCCAGCAGTCAAAGGTACTTCCTCGTCTGAGCCACGAGTCGATGTTGCTGGTGGGCAATGTTGAACCAGTCAGGTAATGCGGATGCATTTTGCCGTAAACTTTATTATATGGTCTACCACCAGCGAGGACATCTTCTTCCAGAATTTCCAGAGCGTCTTCAATGTGAGGGTGTTCTCCGTAGTAGCTCTTTGACCCATCGTTATTTTCCAATCGAACGACTCGCAGGCCACCACCGGAAAGGAAAGCATGAATTCTGCAACCATCCTTTAGTGCCTGGTGGATTTTTGCGAATTCGGGCATCTTTTTTGGAGGATACTTGTATGCTTCCTCTCGTTCTTTTTTCTGGCGATCGGCGGTTTTGATCAATTCCTCAAATGACAGGTTTTTCGGTTTTCTGAAAACGATGATGTGCAGTTCAACTCCTGTTTTCTCGGTGCTGAACAAAATTCCGTCCGTTTCAGCTTCGCGTTCCTCAGAGGCAGGCTTATACCACGTAGTAACACTTACCCAGACCAGGTAACTTACTTGTTCGGGCGAAGCGATCTGGAAGATGTCTTTTGACATTTTTTCCAATTCACCCCGTTCCCAGAGAAGCCTGGCGATTTCCATGTCATCGTGGTTTATTGCAATTAGATACTCAAATCGGGTACCGCGATCGTCGTTTTTTCCTATGACATAAGATCGTCCGAGGTAATCGCAGTTTTTTGCCTGCAGATGCATGGTTTCCGGATCGGCCAGTTGAACGTGAATGTTCATTTTGGGATTACGCCAGCGATTGTTTTTCTTCCATCGCCATTCGTACCGGGTAAGTCCGAGGGTTGGAAAGTTCTCAATGAGTTCCGTGATTCTTGCTTTGGGCTGTCTTTTCATGGTTTCCTCCTTTGGCGTTCCGCCAACATTGAGTTAATTGTTAGAATCCAGCGTTCCGTCTGGATTCGCCCCTAATTATGAAAGTGCTTTGGTGTATTATAACTGAATTATATTATATTGTCAACTTTAATTGTTTGGAACTAATTCTTCTCTGATTCCGAGATTTTTCGTTAACAAATAGGTTCTGACGTCGTTCAGCATGCGGAGCAACGTCGGACTTTGAACGTATAAAACTCTCAAATTCCGTTCATTTTCGCCATTTTTAGAGGTTCGAACCTTGTTATGTATAGCTCTGACCTCTGGAACAGCCCTTTCTATCTGAAGAAGGGGTTTTTCCGTTGAAATTGAGAGTATTTTGTCTTTTAATAGGAGGTTCGAACCTAAATCGGAAAGAAGCTTCCTTTGCTTGTCTGGGTCGTTGGTCTGGAACTCTTTTCTGGCGTCTCGGGCAAAGGCAAAGGTCTTTTCCGCTTTCTCAATTTGCTTGTTGACCCTGTTGTCAGTGTCCTGAAGCAGTTCTTTAAAGCGGGCTTTCTCTTTAGTGAGAGCAGCTATTCTTCTTTTGTAGTTTTCTTCATCCAATTCTTTTTTGGCTCGCATGCTGATTACTCCGTCTATTTCAGCCAGACAATCGTTATACGCTTTTTGCTGGTTGTTTAAGATTTTATTCCTGTCCATGCTTTCTTTTTCAATCTCCAATTTAAGTTCGTCCAATGCCCAGTTGTGGAATTCAGGCGGTATCTCTACCTTTTGCAAGGTTTGAAGAATCTGCTTTTTTAATTCGTCTTCCTCAATACATCCCTGGGAACAGTTGGGTTTTCTTCTTTTAGTACAATGGTAGTAGATATATTTATGGACGTTTCCGTTCTTTTGCTTTTTTATTCTTTTCTCGGCTGTAATCATTGCTCCGCACTCCCCGCAACGCATCAGCCCTCTGAAGGTGAAGGCGTGCTTTTGAGGACAGGATTTTCCTTCTCTGCCGAGTAGGGATTGAATGCGGTTGTGTTCTTCCTCGGTTATCATTGGCTCGTGCTTGCCCTGATACCAGTTTCCGCTTCCCTTTGGGTATTCAAACACTCCGTAATAGAAAGGGTCGTAAAAGATTCGGTAAATACTACTTCGAGCAATCCTTTTGCCTTTTCTATTTCTCAAGCCCCATTTGTTGGCGGCTATTTCCAATATCTTTGGCGGATAGTAATTGCCAGTTAGCATTAGGTCAAACATCTTTCTGGTCAAATCAAATCTTTCAGGGTCTTTAACGATTTCTTTCTCACCTTTTCTTTTTATTGGATTGTGCATGTAACCCAGCGTGGCAAAGGTTGGATACCAGCCCCTTTCTGCTTTTGCTTTCAGCCCTCTTTTAGTATTTTGGCTTAAGTCCCTGATAAATTGATTAGCCATGCCGAATTCAACACTCATCATTAAAACATTGTCGGTCGGGTAATAACTTCTCTCATAGGTCTGAATATGCCTTATAATCCCTTGTTGGAGCATCCAGTTGATCTGTCCGCCGTCAACAGGGTTTCGAGCCAATCTGTCCAATTTCCAGCAAATAATGCCCTGGATTTCTTTCTTGTGGATTTTGTCTATCATTTCGTTAAACAAAGGACGTCCAGGTTCTTTAGCGGACTGGGATTCAGAGAACGTGTTTGCTATTTCCAAGTCTTCCTTTTTGGCGAGCTTGGTCAGTTCGTCTATCTGCGAGCCAATAGAAGCGACTTGGCGGTCTTCCGCTTCAGATGACTTGCGAGCATAGAGGAAGTATTTAATTTTTTGGTTTAATTGTTGATTCATATTAATGTTGTTTTATTTAATTTTTAGACCTTTTCTTCAATACGAAGTATGTGGCTACCAAACAGTAAGTCAAGCGGATAGAGTGCATTACTTTAAAACCTTGACTTTTTTTGACAATTTGCTATAATAATGGTGTTGTAAATAGTTCTTTTAAACATGGTTCAGAACACTATGAGATGAGCATTTTGGACATCAGTTTAACTGATTTCTGAAATGCTCGTCTCATGGAGAGATAAGCCGTAAATCCGAACGAATCGGAAATAAAAGATAGGAGGTATGCCATGAAAACTATGGTGAGCCGCACCCTGTCGGTGCACAAGGAGCATGAGCTCCTACTGAAATTGGAGACCGCAGGTCTCACAGAACCCCTTGCCCAGAAAGTTATTGACTCGAAGGGCAACGAACTCGCTGCGAAAGTGGTGAAGTTCATTCAGAACGGCGGCTTTGAGCCGACAACCAGTCAGAAGCGCGCCCGTGAAATCATGGGCAAGAACATGTTCGGTGTCGAGGAAGCCATCCAGCATTTCGGGATTAACCCGACCCGCCAGCAAACCCTTGCTTTGTCGGAGATTCCTTTCTTTGAAGAGGTACTCCAAAAGGCAAAGGACACGCACGTTCTGGTGGCAGTCTTTCCGCTCTCGGTTCTCGAGATTCGCGGGAAAGCGGATTCCAAGTTGTTCTACGACCAGTCGTGGTATAACAAGGAGTCATTCGCCAAGGAATGCGGAGAGGCAAGCTGGCAACTGGTTCGCAAGACACCAGTGGACAATTCAACCTCAAAGAACTGGGAAGAGCAACTGGCTCTTATCGGCGAAGAGGACGAAGTCCCGACCGCTCAAGTGATGGTTTATGCCATCATCGGTCATTACCTGGCCACTGGCGAACGTCTGTTCGAGCACATCTATGTTCGCACGTCATCTGTGACTTCGGATGGCCGCCGTGTTAGTGTCGGCTACTTCGATTCGCGTGGTCTCTCTGTCGACCTCTACTTCTGGGATGACAGCCGCTACGACATCATCGGTGTCTCGTCCGCTCGGAAGTTCTGAACCTTGAAAACTTGAGAGTTCGATTCTCTTGAGTCCTTGAGCCTTCGGCGATATTTTTCGCAGGAGGCTCTTTTCTTTTCCTAAAATATTCTATAAAATACAAATGTCTGCTAATGAAGGTTAGGTTACGGTTTAACCTCGCGGGCGTCTCATCTTTGAGATATTGCCAGAGTATCGTTGTTTACGGATAACGGTAGCGTGCGATAAAAGATGGAGATTGAACTTCTTGCTTGTCTTTAGAGGAGATGTTCTGGATTTATTTCAGAGCTGCTCCCGAATAAAATACAGGAATGAGAGGATATAGGTCTTTTAAGGCGGTAAACCTCTATTTCCAGTGACAGGGACGAAGATAGGCAAATAATGTGAATTCGGATGGCAACCGTGTTAATGTCGGCAACTTCGATTCGAATGGTCTCAATGTCAACAACTACTGGGATGACAACCGCAACGACAACATCGGTGTCTCGTCCGCTCGGAACTTCTTTCTCTGTCCGAAGTTTTAATACTCTCCTTATTCGGGGGAGTATTTCGTTTATTGTTCAGTTATTCTTTTGTTGATTTAATCCATCCCCCAAGCATTCTGCCTATTTCA
Source organism: uncultured Candidatus Saccharibacteria bacterium (assembly GCA_964557715.1). GTDB lineage: Bacteria > Patescibacteriota > Minisyncoccia > Minisyncoccales > RBG-13-42-11 > CAZLAP01. Next base: position 642 of record CAZLAP010000002.1, on the reverse strand, counting down.
TCAATTTTTCCTTTTAAAAGAAAAAATTGCGCGCGAAAAAATTAAAAAATGTAGAGAAAATTTTTCTGTTTTGGTTTGCCGTAGCGGAGCGGAGGCAAGCGGAAACGCACCTCATTCTTGTTCTGGATTTTCTTTAAAAAAAGTTCGGATTTCGTTCAGAATACGGAGCAGGCTAGTGAGACCGTTCGAGCGACCGAAAGGCCTCATATTTTGAAAGGTTCGAGAAAATAAATCCCCGTACCCTGATAGGAAATCGAACTATGTTCGGGGCTGAGGCCTTACAATTAATCGCTGAGAATGCAGTTTTTTGGTAGAATAAAATAATCAAAAAGGTCGATCAAATTAAAATTATCAAAATAAATTTATGAAAGCATTAAAAATCATAGCCCTGGTGCTTGTTATTATCGGAGGTCTGAACTGGGGACTGGTTGGTTTGTTTAACTTTGATTTGGTAGCTACTATTTTTGGTGAAATGTCTGCTATTTCAAGAGTAGTTTATACTTTGGTTGGATTATCAGCAGTTGTCTTGGCTATTGCTTCTTTTATGAAGCCAAAAGGCCAGCAAGCATAAAAGAGTTTTTAAATAATATATTGAAAATAGTTTTTCTTTTTAAAGAAATGTTGTTTTTGTTATAATAAATA
>CAZLAP010000001.1:0-24223 GCA_964557715.1 uncultured Candidatus Saccharibacteria bacterium | reverse complement strand
GCAAAGAAGATGAATCTTCTTTTTTAAACGAATCCCGTTTACGGGATGAAGTTAGAAAAGAGAACGAAGTTCTCTTTGATCCCTTCGCTATCGCTCGGGTCTCGGAGGAAGCACAAGCCCTATAGCAAAAAGCAAAAAATGCAAAGAAATTATTTTTTGTAGTGGCCGAATTTGTATTTAAAAATATCCGACCTGACCGGATTGCCGAAAAGCATAAAAAATCCGCACAAAAAATATTTAAAAAGAGTTAACAAATAGCCGTCCGTTTCAAATCTCCTGGTAGTAGTAAAAGCTTTTGTTGATTCAATAATTCCGAATTTTCCCAGCTTAGAAGCCTGGCGGACAAAATAATGGTCTTCTGCCAGCTTGATATCTTCGTCAAACCCTCCTGTTTTTTCAAAAATGTTTTTTTTCAGCAAAATAGCCATTGCTCCGTGGGCTAAAAATTTCTGGGAAAAAGTTATTGGCCGATTATAGAACAAATTGAATCCGGCTCTGACCATCTTTTTATCCGTAAGAGGCAATAAGCAAAAAGACGCAACGTCAAGTTTTCTATTCTTAAATTCCTCCAAAGATTTTCTTAAAAAATCTTCCGGCAAAACAGAATCAGCATCCAGAAAAAGAAAATACTCCCCTTTGGCAATTTTGGCGCCTTGATTTCTTCCTCTGGCGGGCAATCCTCCTTTGACAATTTCACAACCAAAGGAAAGGGCAATTTCCTTTGTCCTGTCCTTTGAGCCGGCATCAGCCACGATTATTTCTTTTTCTTCTTTGAAGTCCTGCTTTTTTATCATCTTAAGCAAAGAAGGAAGATATGATTCTTCGTTCAGAGCAGGAATAATGATGCTTAACATTTTTCTAATAAGTTCTAAATAAAAATTTTTTAAAGAGTCTTTGAACAAACTTAGTAGGCGTTTGCGGATTTTTACAGAAGATTCTCGGACTGTTCATAAGCCACACAAGCCTGTCCTTGTAATTCCAAACAGTTCCGCCGCTTGAAGTCGTTTTTTCCTTGATCGCCCTGTACAAATCAATTTTGCTTCGGCCTGGAAAAAAAGTGTAAGCGCAGCCGACCTGCCTTACCAAATGAGCGTCGCTGCCGCTTACTGAAGCTAAATTAAAAATTGACTTATTCATCTTTTTATTTTTTTTTCTTCCGATTATTCCGACCCAAGAACCGTTTAAAAGCTCAATGCCGTCCAGCTCGTTATAAATTTTAAAAAGATTTTTAGCCGAAACTCCGCCCAAAAACCAATTGTCCGGATGAGGCGCTATTGCCAGTCCTTTTTGTCTGCGGATTTCCCTGACAGTTTCCAGAGCTGACTTTCCGGGCTTAATCGTTTCTTTGACAAAAAGACCTATAATATCGCCTTCCTTTGTGTCAATCTCTTCGCCAATAATTACTTCTATTTTAAATTCAGGCGCGATTTTCTGCGCTTTTAACGCTCCCTCTATGGTATTATGGTCGGTGATAGCAATGATATCCAATTCACGCTCTTTTGCTTTTTTCAAAATTGACTCAAGAGGAGAAAAAGAATCATAGCTGTAACAGGAATGAACATGTAAATCAGCCCTGCTTTTTCCAGTGAATTTTTCCATATCTTCAGAATATTTTTTTTGCTTCGCTCCAAATTTCCGGCTGGCCGTGTTTTTCTTTCAGCCAATACCACCATTCAGCTCCCCATAAATAGAACTTGTCAAAACCGGTTTTTTTCGCGAATTCAATATTTTTCTTGAACTGGTCAAGATTCATTGTTTTTTTCTGTTCTTCCAAGGGAGAATCGTAAAGCAGTTGAGGCCCCCAAGGTTCCGCTTGAAGCTCTCCGCAAATTACTTTTTTATTGAATAAATTTTTAATGATTTTTGCTTTTTTACTGTAAAAAGCCGGAGGCAGCGGATAAGTGACGTAAATCTTTAATCCGGAAAACCAAATTTTTTTGTACATTGTTGTGGCAACAATATCGCCAAGTTTGGCGGACCGGAACCAAAAAGAATATTCGCCACTGTCCGATATTACCACAGGCCTTTCCTGTTTGTCCAGAGATTTAACCAATTCTATTTCTTTTTTTAAAAAATCTTCATCTTGCCAAGGGCAGTTGCCGAAAGAAAAAAACGGTTCGTTCTCCACCTGCCAAGCCCAAACAGCCGGTGACTCTCGGTACCTTAAAATTGTTTTTTCAAGCATTGTCAGAATTTCTTCTTGCTGCTCTTCTTTGCTTAAATTCTGCGCCCATTCGGGAATATGGCATTCCGGCCATCTCGGAGTTTTCATACCCACAACCAAAAGAAGCTCAATCCCTTCTTTTTCCGCCAGCTCTATCTGCCAATCCAAATCATTAAAATCATATTTCCCCTTTTCTGGCTCAATTAAATCCCAATGAACAATTAATTTTATGTTCTCTGCGCCCAATTCGTAAATCAAAACAGAATAAACTTCCTGCCAAGCCAAGCCAAGATTTTCAGCGTGCTTCTGCGAAAAATTAACGCCCCAAGCAATTTTCTCCTCTTCTGTCGGCTTGCCTATAAAAAAGAAAATTCCAACCAGCAAAATCAAAAGCAAAAAACAAAGAATAACTTTTTTAAACATATTTTAAGCTAAAGTTAAAACCGCCAAACCTCCCCCTATCAACAGAATCGCGGCTATTTTCTGTAAAATTATTTTTTTTGAAATTTCCTCTTTTATAATTTGGGGAAATTTCAAAGATAAAATCAGGGAAAAAACAAAAAGAAAAACGTACTGCGTTCCGTTTAAAGCGTGGATTACCGGAACAAAAATCAAAGGCGCCAAAAAAATAGCCCAGTTCTGCAAAATGGCTGCTTCGGCTCCGGCGGCCTGGTTGGCAAGAAAAATAACCGCTGTTTTTTTAGACCCGCCGGGCAAAGGGCTTTTATTTTTCCCAAAAATCTCTTTTTTGATTTCCGGAAATAAAACAAATAAACAAAGAGCCAGTAAAAAACCGCCTATGCTTCTCCAAATAAAACCATTCCAAAAAGTCTGAACCAAATAAACGTATTTTATCAAGACAAACGATAAGGAAAGAAAAAAAGCGGCTGCAGCGGAAAACTTCAAACTTTTCAGATTTATTAATTTCTCTTTTTTGACGCTGATTAAAACAGTTCCGAAAATCAATAAAACAAAAGCCATAAATTGCCTGAAAGACAAAATTTCGCGGCCAAAAGAAAAAAGATAAATTAAGCCGAAGGCAAACAAAGGGGTTAAGCCGCCGATAGCCGGCACCGCCCTTGAAGCTTCAAAGACCTGAAGCGTTTTGTAAAACCAAAAAAGACCGTAAATGAAGACCGCTCCGGCCAGCAGGCTTAAAATAATTTGCGATTTTTCAGGCACATAGAATCCGACAAAAGGAATCAAAACCAAAGCCAAGATTCCCAAAGCTCCGACGTAAAAAGCGTAAACTTTTGGATTAGGAATAGAAGTAATCAAAAGATATTTGTCCACCAAAAAAACAACAGCCAGAATAAAATAAGCCGAAATAGCTACTATTAACCAAAGCATATTTTTTGAACTTTAAGAGTTCCTAACTTTTCGCCTTCAACAAAGCCCTGCATAGCGGCTTCTGCCAAATAACCGTGGTCCAGCCAGTCAAAAAGCCATTGGCCAAGATGAGACGGATTTTCCTGCGCAAGCCCGCAGCCGGACTTTAAAAGCCATCTTTTATTAAAATCTTCCTGAGAGCCAATCGGCGGAGCAATGATAATCGGCAGGCCCAAAGCCGAATAAAAAGAAAGTTCCGAGGGTTTTGTCCAAAGAATGTCGGTTTCTTTGAGATACTGGTTGAATTTTTGAAAATAATCTTCAATGTTTTTTTCAAAAACAATCTCAATGTTTTTGCTTTTTTCCAGCTGCAATTTTTTAATGCTCTCTGCAAAATACTGCTTAACTTTTTCTTTGATGCCGGCCATTAAAATTAATTTAACCTTGCCGTCCAAAATTTTGTCAGACAAAGATTTAATAACCTTAAAGCCTATTTCTTTTTGCGCTCCGGCTCCGCCGATAGAAAACATAATTGTTAAAGGGCGGTCAGACTTTTTTGGCAATTCGCCCAATTCAGCTTCAATCAATGTCTTGTATTTTTCAAAATACCTTTTTTCAGGGTCCAAATTCAACAATCTCTGCTTTAAGCTTTCTTTCAATATTTCCATTTTTTCTCCGCCAATAATCTCCAAAGGAAGAGGAAAGCCGGTTAAAAAAATATTTTCCTCTTTCACTCCGTAAAGCTTTAATCTTTCAACAACTCTGTTGTTAGGAACAAAATATTTTATTCTGCTTATTCTCGGATTAAAAGACGCCCAGGTCCTGGAAATGTCAGCGTCGCAAATAACGCAAAAAATCTCTCCGGGATAATTAAAATATTCCGCCATAAAAGCCGGAACAAAAAAAGTGGTAATTATGGGCGGAAATTCCTGCTTTGAATTGCTTTGAAGCGTTTCAATAAAATGCTTTCCCCAGCCGTTTTTCATTAAAGAAAATATCCGCCTTATCTGGAAGTTTGATTTAGACAAATCTCTTTTAGGGTAAAAACTAAAAATTCTCTGAAATCTGTCAAAAACGGAAAAAGCCACTTTGCCAATCAAAGGAATTTTATAAAAATTGGAAATAAATTCATAACCTTTTCTGGTTGTTTCCCAAATCTTTTTGTCTTTCTCCGGAATTCCCGGATAATCGTTGGCATTGACAACTCTTCCTTCCGGAGCCAGGCCCTTTAAAGGAAAAGCTGTTCTCTGGTGTCCGTAGCCCATATTGACTGAAATAATCCAAGCTTTTGATTCCATATTTGATTATTATATCAAATTCTTGCAACTCTGCCTATTTTTTGCCGTTGACTCAATTTCAAATAATAAGCGGCGAATCCTAAAAAAAGATAAGAAATTACCAAATAATACCCGGGGATTTCCAAAAAATAAGCGGCCAAAGGAAAAGATGAAAACCAATCAACCATTTTTGCAACGTAGGTTAAAAGCAGCCAAGATGGCCAGGAAAAAATCCAGCCTAAAAATTGCCAGAATATTCCAGCCAGACTGAAAATAAATCCGGAAAGCATAATCAAGGAAAGCAAAGGAACAATAAAAATATTGGCCAAAGGAGACACTAAAGACACATAGCCGAAATTGTAAATTAAAATCGGCAGGGTAAATACTTGGGCAGAAAAAGTCATTATCAAGATGCCTTTTAAATTGATAAATTTTTCCTCCGGAATGAATTTCAGCCAATGGCTAAAAACAGGACCCAAATGGATAATGCCCATTATTGCCAGAAATGACAATTGAAATCCAGCATCAAGTTTCAGCAAAAGCGGATTTGCCGCCAGCATTCCGGCAGCAGCGAAAAACATTGTCCGGGAAGAAGCATTTGTTCTTCCCAAATATTGGCTCAAAAGAAACAATCCTCCCATTATCCCTGCCCGCACGGCCGAGGGCTGAAGTCCGGTCATAATAATAAACAAAACCATTAAAGCTATTGAAAAATAAAAGGCCTGCCAGCGCCAAAGCCCAAAACCAAGCAAAAAAGCCATTAAAATACAGGTTAAAATGGTTATGTGCATCCCGGAAATGGCGGTTATATGCCTTACTCCAGCCAGATTTAAGCTTTGCTTTAAATCATTCGGAATCTGGCCTTTATCGCCTAAAATCATTGCCGATAAAATTGAGCTTTGCGGATAAGAAAGATTTTGCCTGATTGACTTTCTCATCTTTCCTTTGAATTCCAAAATTTTAGCGTAAATATTTTCCTTTTTTCTTTCTAACAGTTCAATTTTTGACCAATAGATTACGGAATAAACCCCGTCTTTGGCCAAATAATCCTGATAATTAAAACCGTCAATATCTTCTGCCGGCCTTTGCAATTTTCCAGTAATTCTTAGCCTATCTCCGTATTGATATTCAGGATACTTTTCAGCAATTACAAGAATTTTACCTTTGTCTGAAATCATATTTTCCGGCTTAATCGTTAATCTGGCATTATTTTCTCTTGCCTCCGGCTCTTTGACGATTCGGCCGGCAAAAGAAATTTCCTGCCCGGAATCGTTATGCTTTTTCAATTCACTGCCGGCAATTTTCAATTCAGCTGCTTCGTGCCGGCAAATGCCAAAAGCAAAAAACAAAAAACAAAATCCCAGAATAACAAATTTTTGCCGACCCCAGAAAATGGAAATAAGCAATATTCCGAAAATGACAAAAACCGTTGTCAAGACAAAATAATTTCTAATGGAAAGAAAAGAATTTAAAAAAATGCCTCCGATAAACGAAAGACAAAATAAAAAGAAAACTTGAGATTTGGGCATTTGTCAGATTAGAATCCTGCAACTATTACCGTAACTTTTATCTGGCCCGGTTTTAGATTTTCATTTTGGATGGCTCCGAAAATTATTTTAGCTTCAGGATTAACTTCTTCGGTAATAACTTTGGCAACTTCGTCTATTTCTGAAAGAGAAATATCCTTTCCGCCGGAAACATTGAACAAAACCCCTTTTGCGCCCTTAACCGATACGGCTAACAAAGGAGAATTGATGGCGGACAAAGCCGCTTTTTCCGCCCTGCCTTCGCCCTGAGCCATGCCTACGCCAAAAAGCGCTGAACCTGCATTGCGCATAATCGCTTTGACATCGGCAAAATTAACATTGATGATGCCGGGCAATAAAATTAAATCAGAAATCCCCTGAACAGCCTGGCGTAAAATATCGTCGCACGCCCAAAAAGCGTTAACAAGCGAAATGTCCGGATTCAAGGTGGAAAGAAGCTTATTGTTGGAAATGACAATCAAGGTGTCAACGTTTTCTTTCAAGCGCCTTAGCCCGTTTCCGGCAATTCTTAGCCGAGCCTGGCCTTCAAAAGAAAAAGGAGTAGTTACCACGGCCAGCGTTAAAACGCCCGATTCCTTGGAGCATTGGGCAATAACCGGACCAGCTCCAGTGCCGGTTCCGCCGCCCGCGCCGTAAGCGATAAAAACCATATCAGATCCTTTTAAAATTTCCAAAATTTCCTGGCGGTTTTCCAAAGCTGATTTTCTGCCGATTTCAGGATCCATTCCCGCACCCAAACCCTGCGTTGCCTTTCTGCCGATTCTTAATTTGATATCAGACCTGGTTCTGATTAAATCCTGAGCATCGGTATTCACGGCAACAAGCTCAACTCCTTTTATTTTACACTTAGCCATCCGGGAAACGGCATTGCACCCCGAACCGCCAACGCCTATCACTTTGATTTTTATCATGGTAAAAAGAATTTAAATATTTTTTTTATCTTACTGCCAAAACCGGCCAATGGCTCGCCCCCCTTCCAGCTGCCAGATTCTTCCAGTTCAACCCCTTTATAAACCAGACCGCAAACAGTAGCATATTCCAGTTCGTTTTCCATTTCCGGAAAAAAAGAAATTTTGCCCAAATGGCAAGGAAGCTTCAATTCTTTTTTAGCCAGTTCCACTATTTTCGGCATTTTCGCTCCTCCGCCGGTCAAAACAACGCCGCTGGCCAACGGATTTTTCCTTGATACGGCTTTCAGTTCTTTTTTAACTTCTTCAAAAATTTCCGAAACCCGCGGTTCAATAATGCCGGCCAATGCTTTTTGCGAAAAAACCAAAGGTTCTTCTCCTTCAATCTCAATTTTCTCTTTTTTATCTTTTCCTTTTAAAAGGCAACTGCCTATTTTTAGCTTTATGGCTTCGGCAATATCAATGTCTGTTTTCAAGCCAACGGCAATATCTGCAGTTATGTTGCTTGAGCCAATGGGAAAAACAGCCAAATGAAACAGCTCTCCTTCTTCAAAAATAGCCAATTCGGTTGTTCCGGCGCCAATGTCTAAAATTGCCGCTCCCATCTCTTTTTGCTTCTGGGAAAGAACAACTGAAGAACCGGCTAGAGGGGACGGAATAACGTCTAAAATTTGAAGGCCTGCGTTTAAAACCGCCTGAGTTAAATTATTTTTATAAGGTGAAAAACCGCTTAAGATTAAAACTTCTGCTTCCAATCTTGCGCCCTGCAGCCCTTCGGCCGACTTTATTTCTTCCACTCCGTCAACAATAAACTCTTTGGGAAAATTCTCTAAAGGCTCATTATTAGAGGGCAAAGAAACCGCTTTGGCGGCCTCCTGTAAAACCCTGTCTACGTCTTCTTTTGAAATGTTGCGGTCGGCCCGGGAAACAGCAACCATACCTCTGGACAAAACGCAGGAAATGTGGCTTCCGCCGATATTAATGAAAGCTGAATCAATCTTTCGCCCGGTTTCAGCTCTCGCTCTTTCCAAAAGAATTTGAATAATGCGAGAAGTTTTTTCAACGTCAACAACAACTCCTCTTCTTATGCCCAAAGAAGGTTCTTCTGCTTTAAACATCACTTCAAAAGAATCTTCATCCTTTTTCGCGGCAACCAGCATTTTAATGGAGTTTGAGCCTATGTCTAAACCGGTAATGATGCTTGATTTGGCCATAATTAATTTTAAATTTTAAAATATGTTTTTAAATTAGTGCTTTGAAATTGTTTTTAAATTAAAAATTCAAAATTATAACTCGGATTTCAGCTGGCGCAAATAATATTCTTCTTTTTCCTGCATCTCCTCGGCTTTTTTTCTACTTTTCTCGTGATCGCATCCTAAAAGATGCAAAATGCCGTGGATTAAAACGCGGGCTAATTCTTTTTCAAAAACTGAATGGAATTCTTTTGCGTTTTTCCTGACCTGAGGCAAACAAACAACTATTTCTCCAGAACCGTTATATGAAAAAGACAAAACGTCTGTTGCTCTGTTCTTTTGCCGATATTTCCTATTCAACTCTTTCATTTTGCCGCTGCCGAGCAAAACAATTGACAATTCAACCTCTTGCTTATTTTCACCTATTAAAACTTTTTTGGCAATTTTTTTTAAGAAATTTTCGTCAACAGAATTAGCGGTTAAATTGCTGACTTCAATCATATTTTTTAATTTAAATAGCAAAAAGAAAAAACAATTTAGCCAACTTATGAAGATTCGTTTAAAGGATAACAATAGCAGCCCCCTGATACGCCGACTATTTCGCGAGAAATGTAACAATCGGACGTAAAGCCTATGCCAAAATGAGTTCTTTCAAATTCTTTCTTCAATTCAAATCCTTCCGGACTTATGGCAAATTTTTCACAAATTCCGTATTCGTAGCCTAAATTTTCACATGCCTGGCTGCAAGAAGAATCAGCTTTCAGGCAAATTCCGCCACTGTCAGGATATTGACCGTCATAAAAGCAATTCAAGCCGGAACAGCATAAAACTCCGGAAATTCCGCCGCAAAATTCACCTTCCTCGGCGCATTCTTGAACATTCTGCTTTCTTAAATCTTCTGTTTTCACATTATAAACGTACCCTCTAATGTCATCTCTTATTTTAAATTGAAAAAATAAATTTTCATTGTCAATAAATTTAACTTCGGTTATCTCTATTTCTTGCTGCGGTCCGGAGGAAACAACAGCTATTTCGCTTAATTCATCCGTATTGTTATAACTGCTCACAAATACGCTGTTGGTTCCCAAGCCCGCATAAACGTGCAAAGTGCTTCTAACGGCCAATGTTTTATTGTCCGGAGACCAGTAAATATCTTTGTCTGGCTCTGAAATCCAAATGTCTGTTCCTTCCAAAATGTTTTTGCCGGTTTCAATGTTTATCATTATCGGCTGGCCAAAAGTAAAAGCGGACAGCTCCATAAAAACATACTTGCCGTTCGGAGAAACATAAAGGCTGTTTCTGACAATCCCTCCGCCTTGCTTTGCAAAATAGGGGTCAATGGCATAGGCAGTTTTTATTTTCTTGTCAGGAGTAATAATTTTTAATATATCTTGATATGTTTCAACCACGCCTTGAAGCTGAATTTCCAACTCATCTTTCCCGTATTTTTCGCCTCTAACCAGAAAGAGCGTAGCTCCTGACAGTTTATGGTGCCAGATTTCTTCAATCTCTTTGTTTTCAGCTTCAAAAATAAAAGATTGCTCTGATTCACTTACGATTTTTATCTTTCCCCATTCCTTAGGGTAAACAAAATCCAAGCTATACTCTTCATTTTTATACGCACTCCAGACAACAATCTCCTCTTCAACAGGTTTTTGCTCTAAGACTTCAGGATCTTCTTTTGATTCTTGTTGATGCTGCCAAATAAAAACACCTGCAATAATAATAATAATTCCTGAAATTATAATTAAGGCGATTAAAAATTTGGAATAAGCCATAAATAAATTTATTCTTTTTCTGAAGATGTTAAAATCTCTTTTACAATCTTGCTCACCAAGCTGCCGTCTGCCCTGCCTTTTGTTTTCGGCATCAATTCAGCCATCACCCTTCCCATATCCTTTTGCTCCTTTGCGCCGACTTTTTTAATCGCCTCTTCTGCCAATTTTTTTATTTCATCTTGCGACATTTGTTCGGGCAGATATTTTTTTAAAATCTCAAGCTCTTTTTTTTCTTTTTCAGCCAAATCTTGCCTATTTCCTTTCTCAAAGCCCTCAATCGACTCTTTTCTTTTTTTGGCTTCGGAAGAAATAACTTCCGCAATCTCTTCGTCAGTTAGCTGAATGTCTTTTTCCTCCTTGCTCTTATATCTTTTCTCTTTTTCTTTATTTAAAACAGCGGCTAAAAGCTGCCTTAAAACAGAAACTTCCGCTTCTTTCTTCTCTTTTAAAGCAAAATTAAGGTCTGATTTAATTTTTTCCTTTAAGTTCATATTTTCCCTGTCTGGCAAAATTTATTTTTTTGGCAAACCCAGTTTAATCAGCTTCTCATATTCTTTTCTGAGTTTTTCCCTTCTTAAAGCGGCTCTTTTTTTCATTTGCTTGCTTTTGGGGCGCAGATGAAATCTTGATTTTCTCGCTTTGCGCAAAATGCCGCTTTTCTGAACTTTTTTCGTAAAGCGGCGAATCAAGGCTTGAGCGCTTTCTCTTCCTTCTTTTTTAACTTCTATAGTTGTTTTTTTTATAGCCATGGCAATTTTTTTCCTCCCGTTAAATGCAAATGAAGATGGTCGACCGTTTGACCGGCATCTTTTCCCATGTTGAATATTAAACGATAACCGCTTTTGTCTATTTTCTGTTCTCTGGCTATTTTTTGGGCAGATAGAATCAATTCTGAAACAAGCGATCCGTCCTTTTTTCCCAAGTGGTCAACGGATGGAATATGAACCTTGGGAACAATTAAAATATGGACCGGAGCTATTGGATTTATATCCTTAAAAGCCAAAACCTTTCAGTTTTCAAAAACAATATCAGCCGCGATTTCTTTTTTTATAATTTTGCAAAAAATACATTCCATAAATTAAAATTATTTTTTAAGCCTTTTCTTGATTTCCTTTACTGCTTTTTCAAATTTTACGGTATCCTGTTTTCCCGTCTTCATATCTCTTATTATAATTTCTCCGTCCAAAACTTCTTTTTGACCCAAAAGAAGAGTATATCTGACCCCCAGCCTGTCAGCTATTTTAAGCTGGGCTTTGAGCGAATCTTTTCCAAAAGATTCCGCTGCCTGAATTTTATTCTTTCTGAAATCTTCCAAAAGCTTCCAACTTTTTCTTTTAGCCATTGAACCGAGTTGAGCTAAAAAAATTAAGGGAGTAAAAGATTTTGCTGTTTTTGCTTTTTTGGACATAATCAAAGCTATCGCTCTTTCTATGCCTATTGCTCCGCCGGCTGCCGGAGTGCTCTCTCCGCCTAATAATTTTACCAAAGCATCGTATCTGCCGCCGGCCGCCAAAGCTCCTTTTTTTCTTCCCTCTTCCGTGTCTTCAAATATCTCAAAAACAGTTTTGCTATAATAATCCAATCCCCTGACCAAATAAGGATTCAAACGATAAGGCAGTTCCGCTTCATCAAGGAATTCCAGAACCTCCTTAAAATGCCTATGGCAGTCTTCGCAAAGATGGTTGATTGTCTGCGGCGCCTGACTTATTGTTTTTTGGCATTTTTCCTCTTTGCAGTCCAAAATCCTTAAAGGGTTTTCTTTTAATCTGCGGCGGCAATCAGGACAAAGAGCATGCTCTCTTGTTCTAAAATAACTTGCTAAAAGCTTTTTGTAATACGGCCGGCACTGGTTGTCGCCAATGCTGTTTATTTCTATGATTATTTTTTTTAATTTAAGTTCGGTTAAAATATTGTAAAAAATCTGAATTACTTGCGCGTCTACGGCAGGGCTTTTCTCGCCGATTATTTCAATATTGAATTGATTAAACTGGCGATACCTGCCTGCCTGCGGATGCTCATACCTGAAAAGAGGTCCTGTTGAGTATAATTTTATCGGCTGAGGCAAAGACTGCATTCCATGCTCCAAATAAGCTCTTATTATACCCGGAGTAAATTCAGGCCTAAGGGTCAAACGATCCCCTCCCTTAGTCCTAAGGCTGAACATTTGTTTCTGAACAATATCGGTCGCTTGCCCTGTTCCTTTTTCATAAAGAGCTGATTCTTCCAAAATAGGCGTATCTATTCTTTTAAATCCGTAAAAATTAACAATTGTTTTGCAAATACTGTTAATTTTTTGAAAATATTTCTGTTTTTCAGGCAAAATATCATGCATTCCGGTTGGCTTTTGAAATTTAGCTTTTTTCATCTGTTAATTGTTTTAATTGGCAGAATAATAATTCGGCGCTTCTATTTTGGCAAAAGCCGCAGGCGGCCAGGCTCTAACCAAGGCCCTGCCGATGATATTTTCCCGAGGCAGCAAACCCCACTGCCTTGAATCAAAAGAAGCTGTTCTATTATCTCCTAAAACGAAATATTCATTTTCAGACAATTCTACGTTAAAAGCGCCTAATGTCAAAATTAACGAAGAAAGATAGTTTGACTCGTCCAGCATTATTTCTTCTTCTTTATTGTTATAAATTAATATTTTTCCTTCCTCTATTTCTATTTTTTCCCCGGGAAGCCCGATAATTCTTTTTATATAATTCTGGGAAGGATTTTTAGGGTATTTAAAAATAATAACTTCGCCGCGTTCAGGTTCTCTAAACCGATAGGAAATTTCGTCAACAATCAAATAATCGCCATCGCTAAAATTTGGCTCCATTGATTGGCCTTTAACAAAAAATGGCTGAAAAATAAAATAACGAATGGGAACGACAATCAGCAGGGCAACAATTACTATTTTGGCGACTTCCCAAAGAAAAACAAAGAATGATTTCATGCTTTTTTGATTATATCAATGTTTTTCAATTTTTCAAGCCCTTAATACCAGCCTTTTGACTCCTTTGGCCGCTTTAGTCAAAATGCATTGCAAGTCAAAAAAAAATGATATAATAAAAAATATGCTTTTAATCGCCGGCTTGGGCAATCCGGGCGAAAAATATAAAAAAACCAGGCATAATGCAGGTTTTCAAGCAATAGATAAGTTTGCCAAAGAAAACAATTTCTCTGGTTTTAGGTTTTCTCCAAAATTCAAAGCTGAAATTTCAAAAGGAACAATTAACAATAAAGAAATAGTCTTAGCCAAACCGCAAACTTTTATGAACGATTCCGGCAAACCGGTAAAATCCTTGCTTTGTAACAGGAAAAAAACAAGAAAAGACGAATTATTGCCTGTTTTAATCATCCACGATGACATTGATCTTCCATTAGGCAGAATCAGAATCGCAAAAAACAGAGGCGCCGGCGGACATAAAGGAGTGGAATCAATAATTAAGGAATTAAAAACAAAAAATTTCATCCGACTCAGAATTGGAATTGGGCCGAAAAACAACAGGCGAAAAACCGCAAATAAAATAAACACAGAAGAGTTCGTTTTAAAAAATTTTACAAAAGAAGAAAAAGAAATTATCAAAAAAATCATTGAAAAAACGGTTAAAGCGGTTGAATTTTTTTTAAAAAACGGGCTGGAAAAAACAATGAGTTTGTATAACAAATAAAAAAGCCGAGGAATAACAAGTTAAAAATTAGTCCTCGGCTTGTCAAATTCTCAGCAGCAGGATTTCCTTAGCAAAGTTTCCGAAGATGCAGATATTTTTCTGCCTCTTCTCTTATCTGGCGTGGATCAACGCCAGGCGCGGAAAAAGTCGTTACTTTTTCTTTTTCATAATATAAAAAAATGAAATCCTCTTCTTCCATCAAATAAAAACCTGGCGGAAGATCGTCAACGAACTGAGTTATATCTGGCATATTTACCTCCTTTTTAACAATTCTCTTTTCATTTTTTCCCTTTCTGTTTTTGAAATGAGCTGAATTTGATTTATTATAAGCAAATTATGGCAAAATTGTCAAAACCTGTCAATGTGTTGTATTTTTAAAAAACAATGCTAAATTTAAAAAATATGCCATTAGTCATTGTTGAAAGTCCGACCAAAGCGACAACAATCAATAAGTTTTTAAATTCAAGCTATCGGGTTTTATCCTCTTACGGCCATGTCAGGGATTTACCAAAGAGCGAACTTGGAATTGACGTGGAAAATAATTTCAAGCCTAAATACGTTCTTATGGCCAAAGCCAGAAAAAACCTGACAGCTCTCAAAAAAGAGGCGGAAAAGACCGATACAGTCATCTTGGCTACTGACGAAGACCGAGAAGGAGAAGCTATTGCTTATCATCTGGCCCATCTGCTTAATCTTAACGGGCAAAAATCCTACCAAAGAATTGTTTTTCACGAAATAACGAAACAGGCGATAGAAAAAGCGCTTGACAGTCCCAGAAAAATCAATTTGGATTTGGTCAATGCTCAGCAAGCCAGAAGAATTTTAGACAGAATAGTCGGCTACAAGCTCTCTCCTTTTTTATGGAAAAAAATTGCCAGGGGACTCTCTGCGGGCAGAGTACAGTCAGTAGCGGTGAAATTCGTCTGTGAAAGAGAAAAAGAAATACAAAGCTTCAAGCCGGAAGAATATTGGAGCATTGAAGCGCTGCTGCAAAAAGCAAAAAGCGAATTTATTGCTTTGCTGATTAAAAAAGACGGGCAAACCGTTCCCAAGCTTGGAATCAAAACGAAGAAAGAGGCAGATGAAATTATCAAAAATCTGAATAAGGCGGAATACAAAGTGGAAAACATTGAAAAAAAGGAAATAAAGCGCAACCCTTTGCCTCCTTTTACTACCAGCACCCTTCAGCAAACAGCCTGGCAGCGTTTTAGGTTTTCGGCAAAATTGACAATGCAAATCAGCCAGCAATTATATGAGAAGGGTTTTATCACTTACCACAGAACAGACTCTTTGAACCTTTCAGATTCATCACTTTTTTCAGCTAAGAAATTTATTTTAAAAAATTACGGTGAAAATTATTGGGCAGGATATTTAAAAAAATATAAAACCAAATCAAAAAGAGCTCAGGAGGCGCACGAGGCAATCAGACCGGCTTACCCGGAAAAAAAACCTGATTCTTTAAAGCTGGAGGAAAGGCAATCAAAATTATACAGCTTGATTTGGCAAAGGTTTATCGCTTGCCAAATGAACCAGGCTCTTTTTGAGGCCACTGCCGTTGATATAACTGCCGAAAAATACACTTTTCGGGCAAGCGGCCAAATTTTAAAATTTGACGGCTTTTTAAAAGTTTATCAAATTAAATATCAAGAAACCGAATTGCCGCCGTTGGAAAAAGGAGAACTGCTAAAATTGTTAAAACTTGTTCCTTCCCGGCATTTCACCCAGCCGCCGGCCAGATACAATGAAGCCAGCTTAATAAAGGTTTTAGAGGAAAACGGCATTGGCAGGCCTTCAACCTATGCTCCGATTTTGTCCAATATACAGGAAAAGAATTACATAGAAAAAGACGAACAAAGAAGATTTCTGCCAACGGAAATCGGCAGCGTTGTAAATGAAATCTTAACGGCTCATTTTCCGGAAATCGTTGATACGGGTTTTACCGCCAAAATGGAAAATAATTTAGATAAAATTGCCGAAGGCCAAAAAAAATGGACGGAGGTTATCGGGCAATTTTATGAGCCGTTTGAAAAAAATCTAAAACAAAAGTACGAAGAAATTTCAAAAAAGGACATAACTGAAAAACCGACTGAAAAAGTCTGCCCGAAATGCGGCGCTCCTTTGTTAATTCGGCTTGGCAGATACGGCAAATTCTACGCCTGCTCAGCTTTCCCAAAATGCAGATATACGGAATCCCTGGAAGAGAATAATTTAGGGATTGAATGCCCTAAATGCAAAAAAGGCAAAATCGTAGAAAAAAGAACGAAAAAAAGAAAAATCTTTTACGGCTGTGACCAGTATCCCGAATGCGATTTCGCCTTATGGGACAAGCCAGTTGGAAAAACCTGCCCCAAATGCAAATCTCTCTTGGTTCAGACTAAAAGAAACCAGATAAAATGCTCTAACAAAGAGTGCGATTACGTTGAAAAATAAGAAAAAAATTGCTAAGATTTAAAAGTAATCTGCCGCGGTGCTGGAATTGGAAGACAGGATGGACTCAAAATCCATTGTCCCAAAAGGACGTGTGGGTTCAACTCCCACCCGCGGCACCAGAAAGGCGACGAGGCTGTCAACGCAAGGACGGCGAGGCAGAGAGCATATGATTTAGTAGGTTTGCTTCACCACGCGCTCCGTGCGAGGCTCATCTGTTTTGGAAACAGGTTCGAGCGTGATTGTATAAATACACCAAGCTAAATAAACTTCTCAAAAAGCCTTAAATAATCCCGAAGTAATCTTGGCATCAAAAACTTTTCTCTTATCGTTTCTCTGGCTTTTTGGCCCATTTTTTTGCTTAGTTCTGGATTTTTAACCAGTTTAATTATCCTGTCAGCCGTCTCTTTTGGGCTGGAAATCAAAAATCCGTTTTGGCCGTCTTTTATTTGAAATCTTATTCCGCCGACATTGCCGCCGAGAACAGGCTTTTCCTTCCACATAGCTTCGGCTACGGTCATTCCAAAACCTTCGCGAGTGGACTTTTGCAGAATTACATCGCTAGCCGTCTGGATTGCCTTGACAAAAACGTGGACTTTTAAACTGCCCAGTTTTTCAACCTCGGCAAAAAGGAAAATATCCTTGTCTTTTTCCGCCTTTTTTTTGACTTTTGCGTAAACTCTTTCAGCCTCAGGATCGTCTTTTGCCAAAAACAAACCAACCAAAACCAATTGCAGTTCTGGAATTTTCCTCTTAGCCAATTTATAAGCCTCAATCACCCCCAAAGGATCTTTCCACGGATCAAATCTGGACACTTGAGCGATTAAGGGCTTGTCCGGGTTAATGCCGAAATTTCTTAAAATTTCATTGGCGCTGTTTAAAGACATTGGCTGGTTTTTCGGATTCAAAGGATCAATGGCTGGCTGAAAAATTACCGCCTTTTCTTTAATTCTTTCTTTAACAAAATCATTGGAGCTTAAAATTACCTTATCGTAAAGCTCCAAAAAGCTGGCCACGAATTTCCAAACCTCTTCGTTGGGAGAAGTCAAATCAATATGCAGACGAGAAACAGCCGGATGGAAATCAGGCAGAAACATAGCCACTCCGGCTGGCTGGGGATCGTGAACAATCCAAACGTCAGGCTTCATATCTCGCATCAACTCTGCGGTTCTGGCCATATGAAGCATATATTTTTTTCTGGCGGAAAAAGGGAATTTATATTTCTTGCCCTGAAGGGCGTTATGCATTCTTTTGGTAATTTCAAAAAAATTATCCCTTGGAGGAATAGTGTACCAATCAGCTTTTAAGCCAACTCCTTTCATCAAAGGAACCAAACTTTTAAGAATCTCCGCAACCCCTCCGCCCCGAGGCGTGGCATTAACGTGAAAAACTTTTAATCCTTTGAGGCTTTTGCTAATCTCAATTATCTCGCTTAAAAGCTGTTTAGGGATTAAACTTTTGTATTCTTTCAATTCTTTAATTGGAGTTTTAACCAAGGGCAGCATCTTTTTATTTTCTTAATATTTTCGGCTTTAAGCCTGTTAAATCAACCACTATTGAAGGCTTGGCAGCCTTTAAATCTCCAACGTTAACAATCAAATCCGGCTGCGCTTTTTTACCTTGAAATTGTCTTAAAACTTTTTTTATTTCAGTCGTTGCCGGCTCTCCTGAGATATTGGCTGAAGTACCGACTAAAGGCAGTTTTGTCTTTTCCAGCAGACTATTAACCAGCTTGTATTTTGGAATCCTTAAAGCGATTGTTTTTCCGTCAACGCCGTAAATCTTAGATTTCTTTCCTTGGATTCTGCGTTTCAAAACAGCTGTTGTTTTTCCGGGCCAAACTTTCTTTAAAAACTTTTCTTGGCTTTTACCTATTACAGCCAATTCCTTTGCCATAGTTAAATTGCTTACGAAAATCGGCAGAAAGTTTGCTTTTTTTCTTTTTTTTACTCTAAAAATTTTAGCAACGGCCTTTTTGTTGCCGGCATCAGCCAGTAAGCCGTAAACCGTGTCTGTCGGGCAAACGATAATTTTTCCTTTTTTCAATTCCTTTGCAATTTTATCAATCATACATAATTTTATCAGTATATCATAAAAAATTAAGGTAAAAAATAAGGCCCTGCGAAGTGAAAAAACGCAGGGCCTTCAAACGGATGAGGTAAAAACCTAATAAAAATAAAAAACTTAAATCAAAGGCATCACCTCCCCTCCTTTTGACGTAAAAAGAACAAGAGATAATTAATATATATAAAAATTAAAAGGCTGTGTCAAATTAATAAATCAAATAACTCTGCCACAATAAAACAATTTCTTGTTTTTGACATAAACGAATTATTATATTAAACTTAAAATAATCCAAATTTAAAAACACGCAGATACACAGGGCACTTTGTGCTTCCTCGGAGGAAGCACAAAGTGCCCAACTTTCATCTTGTTTCGTCTTGTTTCGTCTTGTTTTGTCTTTATTTTTTGTCTTAATACTATATGGCGGATAAATTTCTTATAAAAGGCGGCCTGCCCCTTTCCGGAGAAGTGGAAATCTCCGGTTATAAAAATTCAGCCGGAGCGATTCTGGCAGCTGTTTTGCTTTCCGAAGAAATTTCAGTAATTGACAATATCCCTTTGGTTACCGACGCTTTAAACCAAATTGAAATTTTGAAGCAAATGGGAGCAAAGATTGAATGGCTGTCAGAAAAAAAAGTCAAAATTAACCCTGCTAACATTGATCCTGAAAAAATACCTGCTGATCTTTTTGAAAAAATGAGAGTTTCAGTATTGTTTATCGGACCCTTGCTTGTTAGATTCAAAAAAATCAAAATCCCCCATCCTGGCGGAGATAAAATAGGATTGAGGCCGATTGCCACCCATCTGGAAGCCCTTGAAAGTTTTGGCATAAAAGCGGAAGAAAAAGACGGTTTTTATCAACTGGAAGCGCCTGAAAAAATAGAAGGAAAAAAAATAACCTTAAAGGAATTTTCAGTAACAGCCACGGAAATTATAATGATGCTGGCCAGCAGAGCTTTTGGAAAAACAAAAATTGAAATCGCGGCTGCCGAACCTCAGGTTCAGGATTTAGGCCTGTTCTTAGAAAAAATGGGGGTGAAAATAGAAGGAAACGGCACCCACACCGTTGAGATTGAAGGAAAAGAAAAATTATCCGGCAGCGAATTCTCTCTTTGTCCTGATTTGCTGGAGGCAGGAACTTTTCTTTTAGCCTTGGCAACAACCAAGGGAGAAGGAAAAATAAAAAACATAAATGCCGAGCATCTGGCATTTTTTCTGGAAAAAATGAAAGAAATCGGAATGAATTTTGAAGTTTTAAACAATGAAATATCGGTAAAGCCTTCTAAAGATTTCAAACCGGCTAAAATTCAAATTCTTCCCTATCCGGGTTTCCCTACAGACTTGCAGCCTCAGACATCCGTCCTGCTGACACAATGCCAGGGAAAATCCCTAATACACGATCCTTTGTATGAAAACCGCTTTCAGCATTTGCATGAATTAAGAAAACTGGGGGCTGACATTGAAATTACCGACCCTCACAGGGCTTTGATTTTCGGAAAAACTGAATTAATCGGAAATAAAATCAACGCCTCGGACATCAGGTCAGGCGCTGCTTTGATTTTGGCCGGATTAATCGCCCAAGGCCAAACATTAATTGAAAATATTTCCCAAATTGAAAGAGGTTATGAAAATTTTGACGAAAAGTTGAAAAAACTGGGCGCCAAAATTGAGAAAGTTTAAACAGTTTTCTTGGCTAATTGAAACGCTTTGATATTTAGTTCCAGATATTTTTTTGGAATTATTTTTTTTATAGATTTAAGAATAGAATTCGGTTTAATCGGAATCATTTTTTTGAAAGCAGACAAACTTATTAAATAAACGCCGGCAACCACGTTTGTTCCCAGTTCTTTTTGGCAAATTTCACTGGCTGAAATTAAAACAATATCATTGCCCAATTTTTTCAAGTTTCTCAATATCTCCTTTTCTTCCAAAGGTTTTGCTTCCGGAACCGGAATTATATGCCTATTGGCTAAAACTCTCGTTTTTTTGCCGATAAAAGCGGCAGCTGACAAAGTTTCCTGCATTTCTAACGATAAAACCAGATCAGCTTTTCCCGCTGAAATCATGGGTGAAAAAATCTTTTTGCCGAATCTGATATGAACTTCAACGGAACCGCCTCTCTGGGACAAACCGTGAAGCTCGGAACTTTTGAAGTCAAAACCTTGAAGCAAAGACGCTTCAGCCAAAATCTGCAAAAGGGTGATCTGGCCCTGCCCGCCTGTTCCGACAAGCATCATATTGAATTGATTTATTTTTTCAGCTGAATGCATTTTCTTTTTGAAATAATTACGGAAACTTCCGGTTTTTTCAAAAAATCTTTTATAATTTTGATAAATTCCGGCTGGTTTATCGGGTCAATCGTTTTGACGTGTTTTACTCCGCAGGCGCGAACAATATTTTCTATTTTAATTCCGTTAGGCAGAGCCGGCGCGCCGGGATGCGGCTGATGCCCTGTCATAGCGGTGGTTTGATTTTCCAAAATAATAACCAAAGGATTAGATTTATTGGAAACCGTATTGATTAATGCCGGAATACCAGAATGGAAAAAAGAAGAATCGCCGACAAAAGTAATCAATTTCTGGCCAGCAGCTTTTTTAATGCCGTGAGCGATTCCCATTGAAGAACCCATACAAGAAAGATAATCTTGAAGCTTAACCGAAGGAGCGCCAAAAAGCATATAACAGCCGATCTCTCCTCCGAAAATTGTTTTTTTAACGTCAACCGCCTTTTTTATTGCTGAAATAACCAGCCAATAAGGACAACCTGGACATAAGCGAGGCATTCGTTTGCTGATTTTAAATTTCAAATTCTTAATTTTGAAATTTTTATTTGCGAATTTGGCAATAGCAGAAGCGACAATCTCCGGCTTTAGTTCGCCGATTTCCGGCAATAATTCCTTGCCTATTACTTTCAAACGGCAGTTTGCTTTTTTAGCTAATCTTTCAACCTCTTTTTCCAAACAAGGCTCCAATTCTTCAACAACCAAAACTTTGTTTAATTTTTTGATGAATTCGTTTATTTTTGACTCGGGCAATGGATAAAAAAAGCTTAATTTTAAAACAGGCAAATCCAAACCCATTTCAGCCAAAGCCTCTTTGACATACGAATAAGAAACGCCTGAGGTAATTATTCCTGTTTTTTTATTTTGATTTTTAACGTTTAATTTTAATAGGTTTTCTGAAAAATTTTTGATTTTTTCTATCTTTTCCAAAAGCTCTTTTTTCATCTCCAAAACTCTTGGCGGCAAAGTGACAAACTGGCGGAAATTTTTAACAAACCTGCCGGAACGGCCCTGCTGCAAAGCAATCTTTTCCAGTTCAACTACGGCGCGCTGATGAGCAACTCTGGTAGTTGTTCTCACCATAACTGGAATTTTGAATTTCTCCGAAACCTGAAAAGCCAATTTTATAAAGTCCTTGCATTCTTGAGGGTCGGCCGGCTCTAAAGTCGGAATATGTGCTAAATAAGAAATCAGCCTGGTGTTTTCTTCGGATTGAGCCGAGCTGTGACAAGAAGGATCGTCAGCCGAAACGACAACTGTCGGCCCTTTTGTCCCTGTATAAACAAAGGGAATTAACGCGTCCAAGGCAACATTGACCCCGAAATTTTTCATAGCCACAAGGGTTTTCAATCCGGAAAAACTGGCTCCTATTCCGGCTTCCAAAGCCACTTTTTCATTGGTTGAAAATTCAAAATAGCCCTTGTATTTTTTGTTTTTGTTCAATTCAAAAAAAATATTGCCGATTTCCGAAGCCGGCGTACCCGGATAAGTAGAAACAAAATTAACGCCTGCTTCCAAGGCGCCTCTGACAATAGCTTCGTTGCCAAGCAAAATCTCTTTTCTGCCCGGCTTTTGCAGAAGAAGATCTTTCATGTTTTCAGACTATCATAATGTTAAGAAAAAGAAAAGCAATTTATTTTTAAACATATCTTAATTTTCTTTTTTCCAACTGCTAATTGTTGACTTTGTCTAAAAAAAAGCACTGCTTTAAAAAGCAATGCTATTCTTAAGTAAACTCTTAAAAATTATATCTTCTATTTCGTGAATGCCGAACGGCTTTTGAAGAAACCAATCGGCTTCTAAATCTCTTACCGTCGATATCTCTAAAATTGCGGCGGTCATTAAAATTACTTTAATATCCCGAAAAGGAGATTCCGGAGATTTTATTTTTTCAATAAATACATCGCCGTTTCCTCCCGGCATGTTTTTGTCGGTAAAAATTAGAATTGTATCGGGATTCTTTTTTAACAATTCCAAGCCTTCTTTTCCATTTTCAGCTGAGATAACTTTAATATCCCTACCGAAAGCTTTAAAGCAATAACTTTGAATTATTTCAGCCAGAGTGATTCTTAAACTTTCATTATCCTCAACAATTAAAATCTTATCCTTTTCTGCTTCCATATCACCTTTCCTTTCTTATAAGATTTTTTTTAAAGAACAATATTTATTAACTTTTTTGGAACAAAGATTATCTTTTTAATCTCTTTTCCTGCTGTCCATTTTTTAACATTTTTTCTTGCCAATGTCAATTTTTCTGCTTCTTCTTTGGAAATGTCTGACTTGGCTTCAATTTTATCTCTCACCCTGCCGTTAATTTGGATTACCAATGTCATTAATTCATCTTTTAGAAATTTTTCTTCCGGTTGCGGCCATTTTTCCAGGAATATGCTTCCTTTATGGCCGAGCTTCTGCCATAACTCTTCTGCGATATGAGGCGCAAAAGGAGCTAATAAAATTAAGAATTTTTCAATCAAAGGTTTTTTAATTTCTTGTTTTTTCTCCTGGCATAAATTTATAAATTCCATAAAAGCGGCAACTATAGTATTGAATTTAGTTGCTTCCAAATCTTCATTAATCTTTTTGTTCAATCTATGCAAAGCCTTTAAAGAAGCATCTTTTTTATCGCCTGCTGAACTGTTCTCCATACAGCTTAAAACAATATTCCAGGTTTTTTCCAAAAACCTGTAGCAGCCTTTTACTCCTTGAGTGCTCCAGGCAATCGCCTGGTCAAAAGGGCCCATAAACATTTCGTACAGACGCAAAGTGTCAGCGCCGAATTCTTCAACAATATGGTCGGGATTTACAACATTGCCGAATGATTTTGACATTTTTCTGTTGTCCTCTGCCAGGACTATGCCGTGAGAGGTCCTTCTGGAGTAAGGTTCAGCGCTCGGCGCCAAGCCGATATCGTAAAGAAATTTGTAAATAAACCTGGAATAAAGGAGATGCAGGGTGGTATGCTCAAAACCTCCGTTATACCAATCAACCGGCAGCCAGTATTTTAATTTCTTCTCATCTGCCAAGGCTTCGTTGTCCCCCGGGTCGCAATACCTCATATAATACCAATTGGAACCGGCCCAGTTGGGCATGGTATCTGTTTCCCTTTTTGCCCGGCCTTGGCACTTGGGACATTCTACATTAACCCATTCGGAAACAGCAGACAGAGGCGATTCTCCTGTGCCAGTCGGCTGGTACTTTTCAACGTAAGGAAGCTCTACGGGCAGGTCTTTTTCAGGCACCGGCACTATGCCGCATTTCTGACAATGAATAACGGGAATCGGCTCTCCCCAATAGTGCTGTCTGGAAAAAATCCAATCGCGCAGTTTATATTGAACCAATCTCCTGCCCGCATCGTTCTTTTCCAGCCATTCAGTAATTTTTTCAATTGCTTCTTCTGAGCGCAAACCGTTAAACTCTCCTGAGTTTACCAATCTGCCGTAGTCAATGAAGGCTTCGCCCTCATCTTCACGCTTCACTTCGTTCGCGTAGTCAATGAAGGCTTCGCCCTCATCTTCACGCTTCACTTCGTTCGCGTAGTCAATGAAGGCTTCGCCCTCATCTTCACGCTTCACTTCGTTCGCGTAGTCAATGAAGGCTTC